>NZ_CACWVY010000011.1 GCF_902764455.1 uncultured Methanobrevibacter sp. | reverse complement strand
AGGAAAATTAGACAATACTAACAACCAAATAGAAAATTACATTGGCAATACAATGCCACGAGCACATAAAAAGAAATTCAGAACAATGGAAGGAGTATTCAATCAAATTATGCTTCAAAAAAATGGATGGATTGAAAAAAGAAATCAAGAGCTAACATTTTGACAGTCCCTCAAAATAAAAGGCATGGATATATATTGCATTACAAACATAGAATACATTAATAACAAACTTGTAACACACTTATACTAAAGGTGAAAAATTATGGCTGAAGAATTTGGAGGATCAATAATACTAGCAATCATTGCTACAATAATTGCTTTAATACTAGGAATTATAGGTTTATTCTTAAACCTCAATTGGTTAAGCTTTCCTATAGCTGTAGCAATAGTTGGATTAGCATTAGGATTAATGAGTGATGATTTTCTATCTGCAGGTATTGCTGGAGCAATCACTGGATTTCTAACAGCATTTCTCAAAGGTTTTGTAATATCAATTATTTGGGGAGGTTTTGCAGCATCAATTCTTAATAATGCTATTGGCGGACAATACTTATTATTAATATTTGTTGGAGCAATATTTGCAGCAGGATCAAGCATGATTTTAAAAGGAAACTAGAATAAGGGGGATATAATTATGAAAAAAATACTAACAATATTGATGTTTGCAGCAGTATTTGGAATAGTAATGGGTTCAGTTGCTGCAGCAGACTTGCAGGAACATGACTTTAACGGTCAATTTAAATTAAAAGTACCTGGTAACTATTGGATGGCTAATGCAGGAGCTGATGGTCACCAATACGAAGATGGACATGGAATCAAAATACAATATTTAACCTTAAATGATATTAAAGGAGGAACTTTTGCTGATTACCTTGCCTCACAAGGATTGAAAAATGGCAAAATTGACGGTAACTACCAAATATTCCAAAAAGATGGGAAATATGTGGTAGTTGCTAATTCCAGTGATGAAATGTATATTATTACAGATAAGGATTTGAATGAAGCAAAGGCAATTGCTGAAAGTGCAGATTTTGAAGGTAATGATGCAACTGAAGATACTATAAATGATGATTTATCAAATGTTACATCTAATGATTTGGAAAAAGTTAAAATGGGCAAAGTTTTAACTATCAATGCTCCAAAAGGATCAAATCTTAATAAAGCAACATTTGATGGTTTTTGGACTGTAGCATATACGGCCAATACAGAAGCGGCAGTATACTATACTAACGATGAACTATCTAACACTACAATAGATGATGCATACTATGACGAATTTATCAAAAATGTAACATCTCAAAAAGGAGTTAAATCATCTGAAATAGATAATGTAACTATTGTCGAAGGTATCCAAAACATCGATGGGACAAATGCTGCTTATGTGCATGGTGATAATGCGATGATAATTGTTGTTTCCAATGATTTAAATCTGGTCAAAAATATGGCTCAATCTGCGGAATTTACAAAGTAGGTGGGGGAATTGTTTAAAAAGATAATGTTGGTATTAACATTGTTGTTGGTTGGATTATTTTTAGTTTCTTGTGTAAGTGCATCAGATAATCAAGCCAGCATTACAGACGGTGCTGATAATATGTTGGCAATTAATACCAATGATGATGAGATAATCAACCAAGAGAATGTTTATGGAATATGTAATGATGATTCAAATAAACTAAATGATGCGGATACATTATCATATTCTTATAAAAATGATGAAATTACGTTATATAATTATAGTTTTGATAATGTTGATGATATTTCATCTGTGTTCTCTTCTTCATATGATAATCAACTTTGCAGTACGGATTTAATCGCTACACATTTTGATATCCCAAATTCTTTTAATAAAGCTATTACAATAAATTTAATGGATTCTTCTAATAATATTGTTAAAAATGCTGAGATAATGTATTCTTTTGATTATTCCGATTATCAAAAAACACTTTCAGGTAATTCCATTGGCATTCCAACTAGTCTGGAATCTGATGCTGCACATACATTGCTATTAGCTTATTCCACTAATGGGAAATATGCAACTTGTCTTAAAACAGTTTATTTCTTTAAGCCAACATTAGGTAAATGTACTTTAACTAATTCTGGTCCTTCAAAATCAAAATTTTCAATAACGACTTATGATGGTGCCGTTTATGGATCGATAAATGTTAAATTGTTAAATGAATTAAATGGGTTAATTAAAAATGAACAATTTAATTATTATATTGATAATGATACGACTAATCAATTTAATGCTACTAGCGGTAATATTGTTTTAAATTTCACACCCAATTCTTATCATGATATTGTTTTTGTTTACAATGGTAAATCGTCCAAGTATGTTCCGTGCACAAAAACTATTAGGATATGTTATAAATCGTCAATTCTTCTTAAAGAAAAACAAAAATATTATGTTGACGGGGGTATGCGAATCCCATTAGAATATTTTGATGAAGGATCTTGGGTTCATGGTTATACTTTTGTTCCATTCGGCACCAATAATATTTCATTAAAAAATCCTTATACGGGAGAAGTTTTAGAAAAAGAAATAACTATTTTAAAAAGAATAATCAAAGTTGATGATTTAATAACTGATTATAAAGATTTAATAGAATATAAAGTACGAGCCGCTAATGAAAATAATATATTCACATCTAATTTGACGGTTACTTTTATCTTTGATGATAAAACATATGATAGTGTAACTGATGAAGAAGGTTATGCAAGTTTTAAAACACATTTAAAAGCGGGAAATTATACAATCACAACTCGATATTGTGGAATTGTCAGTACAAACAGAATTATTATTCATCCTATTTATGTTGATAATGAATATGAAGATATGCACATTGATTCTTTAACAACATATTACGGAACTGACAAAACCATTAATTATGGTTGGAATGGTTTCTTTAAAGGGTCTTTAAAGATATACAAAGAATCCATATTAATTAAAACCATCGTTTTGGACAATTCCAGATATTTTAATGAGAATTATACATATGATATTTATTCTAATTCTATTTCCACATCTGAATTAAAAGATGTTGGCACATATTCATTAAAAATTATGAATCAAAACGACACAATCATTGCCCAATCATCTGTTATTATAAAAAAAGTTCCTACTGAGCTTCATGTAAATGATGTATATGCATTTAAAAATTCTAAAGAAACAACATATCTATTTTTATATGAAAATAAAAAGGAAGATCCTGATGTAAATGGCGTAGTGACCGTGAAATTCAATGGCAATACATATAATGTCAATATGAAAAATGGGGTTGGTAAAGTAACATTTAAAGTTCCAGCCAAATATAAGCAATATTGGGCTACTGCAACTTTTAAAGGTGACAATATTCATGAACCTTCTTCCTGCAAATTCTTGGTTGATGTCATAAAATATGATTGTGATGTAATAGTTTCCGACATGTCTAAAGTTAAACCTGGAGCAAAAATCACATTAAAAGCAAATGTATACTATAAAATGGGAACAAAAAAACTCACTTCGGGTGTAATTAAGTTTAAAGTCAATGGTAAAACTTACAAAGCAAAAATCAAAAATGGTGTTGCAAAATTAACTATCAATGCACCAAAAGAAGCAAAAACATATACGTGTAAAGCATCTTATGCTGGAACCAAAGATATCTACAGTAGTTCTACAAAATTCAAAATAACAGTTAAATCAGCAAAAAAGAAAAAAACAACATCATTTACAGTCGTAGTTCCAACAAAACTTAATCAAAAAATTAGCAAATCTTATGGAATCTATAAAGTCACAACACGTAAGTTTATTAGCAATTTGTATTATGGTGGAAAAAATGCAAAGTTACAAATACTTGTTTATAAGAATGGAAAACCATTGACTGATTTTAAAGCAAAATATGTTGTTTGTATTTCTTCAGGTAAACAAGTATCTGTAACTGTTGATGGAAACTGGTGGTCAAGGTCTATAAGTTATAATGATGTTTTAAATGCTTACAAAATTAAAGCTACAGTATGGCCATAACTAAAATTGAAATGTAGGTGCAATCTGCATCTACTACTATTTTTTTATTTTTTCGTATAATTTGTCATCAGGAATATATCTATTTTTATAGGCTCTCCTGTTTGGTTGCATAAATGCTTAATTATTTTCATAATTATTGATTTATCTGACAATATAATCGACCATATAATTAAGAATTCAAATACTTATCTACGACCATAAATATTAATACAATGTTGTGAATAAATTTATATCAATAAATAAATATTTTGGAGGAAAGATTTTGAGATATAAAAAGAGTTTAATATTCATTTGTTTGATTATTTGCTTGTTTAGTGTTGCTAGTGTATGTGCTAGTGATGTAAATGAAACAACGGTGGCAAGTGAAAATCAAGTGATAATGGAAAGTCAAGATGTTGATTTGCTTGAAGTTGAAAATCAAAGTGATGATGAATTGGGTGTGTCATCAGGAACATTTACAGATTTGGCAAATGAAATAGATAATGCTAATGATGAGTTGAATTTAACTAGAAATTATGTTTATAATTGTACTGTTGATTCAGATTATAAATATGGCATAAAAATTTCTAAATCAATTACAATAAATGGTAAAGGTTTTTCAATAAATGGAAATAATAATGCAAGTGGTTTTAGAATTAATTATAAAAATGTCACTCTGAATAATATTTCTTTTTTTAATTGTTTTTCTTCAGACGAGGGTGGTGCTATTTATTGTAATAGTTATACATGTATTCTAACTGGGTGTACTTTTGTTAATTGTTCATCTAGTGAGGGTGGTGCTATTTATTGGGGGCATTATTATGGATTAATTTCTAATTGTAGTTTTGTGAATAATTCTGCAGATCGCGGTGGTGCTATTTATTTGTATAAAATCAAAGGAATTATTTTTAATTGCATTTTCACGGAAAATTATGCGATAAATGGTGGTGCTATTTTTTGTTATAGTGGCGATAATGGTGTTGTTTCTAATAGTATTTTTAAAAATAATTCTGGAAGTGCAATATCTTGGCGAGGTGCTAACGGGACAGTTTTTAATTGTAAGTTTATTAATAACTTTGATAAATTTGCGGGTGGTGCAATAGCTTGGAGTGGTGCTAATGGAACTGTGTTTAATTGTAGTTTTGTGAATAATTCTGTTGATTATAATCTTTCAGATTATGTTTATGGTGGTGCTGTTTACTGGTCTGGAAGCAAAGGGGTTGTTTTTAATTGTAGTTTTGTGAACAACTTTGCAAAATTTGCGGGAGCTATTTGTTGGTTATCTGATAATGGTTTTGTTTTTAATTGCATTTTTGTTAATAATTCTGCAAATTATGATGGTGGAGCAATTTATTGGTCTTATCTGGATCATTATTCTTCTTATGACCGCTGTTTTAATGGCACTATTTTTAATTGTAATTTTGTCGATAACACTGCAAACCGTAGTGGTGGTGGTATTTATTGTTATAGTGATAATAGTAGCATATCAAATTGTAATTTCACTAATAACTCTAATGGTATTCTTGGTGAAGGAAAAAACAATAAAGTTATTGATTCTTTATTTGTAAATAACAAGAAAAGTGATATTTTTTGGATAAAATATGTTCAAGTTATTAATTGTAATTATTCTTATGTGAATGATAAATGCCAAATATTTCATAAATCCTTTATAAATGCATATTTTCCTGAAATGATTGATTTTGGTGAAATTCTTAAATTAAAAACAGAAGTTATACCTAATGCTACAGGAAACATTAGCGTATATATTGATGATGTATTAATAAATAATATTCCTGTAAATGAAATGATAGACATTAATAATTTAAGCATAGGTAATCATTCAATTAAAGTTATTTATAATGGAGATAATTATTATGCCAGTAGCATAAATGAATCAATAATAAAAGTGAATAAACTTAATTTAAATTTATCTATTTCACATATTGATATCGCTGGAAATACTAGTTTTTACTTTTATTTAAATAAAGATGCTACTGGAAATATAACTCTTATGGTAAATAATGAAAAATATAATGAGAAGATTGAAAATGGATTTGTTTTAATTAGTATTTATGATTTATTTGAGGGAAAGTATAATGTTACAATAAAATATTCTGGGGATAATTATTTTAATTCATTTTGCAAAGTTTTAACTAATTTGAATATAAAATCAAAAACAAATCTTGTAATTTATTCAGAAAATGTTTTCATTGGTGAAATAGCTTCAATTGATTATAATCTTACTTCTGGAGCAATAGGTATAATTAGTATTTATACTAATGATACTTTTATCAAAAATGTTACTGTTGGGGGTGAAATTGAATTAGAAGGGTTAAAAGTTGGAAATTATACTATTAAAATAATTTATAATGGTGATGAGTACTTTGCAAGTTGTGAAAATACAACTAAATTAACAATTTATAAATTAACTCCAGATTATTATATTGATGATAGTGGTGCTGGTAAAAATGCAAATATAAGTCTGGTTTTCGATGAGGATGCAACAGGCAATGTCAACATCTCATTTGGATACTGGGATTTGGATGATAATAATAATGATGTATGGAAAGGTAATTATAATTTCACCGGCCAATTAATCAATGGAGAAGTGAATTTCACTATTCCAAATCTTGAAGGTGGATGGATTGAGTATATTATAAAATATTCAGGTGATGACAGGTATGATTCACTGAATGAGTCAGATTATATTTGGGTCAGTTACAAGGATTCCCCAATCAGCATTGACATTCCTGAAATCAACTGGTCAGATAATGTAATTTTAAAACCAACACTACCAAATGGTGCAACTGGAAACATTCATCTGTTATTAGATAACATTAGCCTAGCAAACATTTCTCTTGGCGATGGTTTCAAATATAACGCCATTAATGGAGGTAAACACTATTTGACTATTGAATATTCTGGTGATGAATACTTCTCATATAATGAGACAACAGTTGAATTTTATGTAAATAAACTGAACTCCAATTTCAGCATGGAAAGCACTTTTGATTCTGAAAAGTACATTACAATTCCAATCACTTTAAATGGCGATGCCAATGGTGTTATCACTGTAAACATTAACGATAACATTTTCTCAGGTGATGTAGTCAACGGTTCATTCAACTTTACCGTAACTGATTTGGGTGCCGGAACACACAATGCAATCATCAACTACACAGGTGATGATAAATACAATGACATCTACATTGCAAAGGAGATTACAGTTAATCTAAAGAATTTCAATTTGAATTTAAACATCTCCAACATTTTGAAAGATGAAAATCTTTTAATAAAACCAAATTTGGCTGAAGGTGCAACTGGTACTGTCAGTATTTATGTTGACGGGGAACTTAAAAGAACAATCAATGTTGGATCAAGCTACACTTTAGCAAAACCAAGTATTGGTCAGCACAAAATCAGACTTGTCTATTCTGGAAACACTTACTTTACTTCATCTGAAAAAGAATTCTCATTTAGAGTATTCACTATCTATCCGATTGAAGCAGTTGACACTCAGATTGTTTATGGAACAGACAAGAAGTTCCAGGCAAAATTCTACGATGAATATGGTGAGATACTTGCAAACAAATATGTTTCATTTATCGTAAATGGAACTGAATATCCGATCAGAACAAACTCCGAAGGTATTGCTGTTTTAGATGTTGATTTGGATGTAGGTGAATATAATGTTTCTTCTGTTTCACTTTTAGATGAATCAACTACAAACAAGTTATTGATTTTCCACAGTGTTCATGCTGAAAGCATGATTATTGAGTATGGAAGCGACACAAAATTCAAGGCTAGATTTTTAGATGAAACTGCAAATCCTCTTAAAAACACCCGTATTGTATTTAATGTCGATGGAAAAGATACAATGGTTACAACTGATGTTGATGGCTTAGCTATTCTAAACACTGAGCTTGCAATGGGTGCTCATTACATCACATCAATTAACACAATAACTGATGAGAACATGACCAATAAGGTCGTTATCGTATCAGACATCAATTCAATCATATCTGTTGAGGTTGGTGACATCAATTACGGCCAAAATGCCAGTGTTAAAGTCAACATTGACTCAGGTTATCTGAATGCTGATGTTACTATTAAAGTGACTGGTGAAAATGGTTATGAGCAAATTTTCACACAAAAAGCTGCTAAAACAATAACTAAAGAAGTAAGTGGTTTGAATGCATCTAAATATCGTGTTAATGTAAAATATGCTGATGAGGATTTATTAACTATTGATAAAAATACAACATTCACTGTTTCAAAAATAGATCCTACAATCACTCTTAATGTGGATGATGCTGTCATTGGTGATACTGCAACATTAACAATAAATATTCCTCAAGCAACTGGTGGTGTTGAAATAAAAATGGGCACTGAAACTTATGATGGGCAATTGATTGATGGAATGATTGTTAAAGAGCTGTTTGATTTCAAGATTGGTGAAAATACAATTGAAGTATTTTACAAAGGTGACAATAATTTTAATCCATTAATTAAAACAACAGCATTTAAAGCTTGGAATAATTTAGATTTAGATGTGGCTTATGAATCTGAAATAATGGTTGGTGAGGATTACATCATTGACATTAATAATTTAGATGAAAATACTAACGAAGATAATTTAATTCTTTTCATTGACGGTGTTAAACATAATCATGATTTTAGCATAATGTATGACGATGAAGACACCAATCACATTCAAATTAGTTTTATTGCTGATTTAAGTGAAGGAGAACATATATGGGAAATAACCTATCTTGATAATGTAAATTACATAAATACTTCTAAATCTGTGGAATTTAGTGTTATTGTTCCTCCACAACATGATACTTACCAATTTGCATTAATTACAAACAAATCCGTCATTAACATCCCATTTGATAAAATAACTTGGAATGTGAAAACAGTATCCGTTTATGATGAATATCTTGCTGAGTATTATGATGACCCGTATGTCAATTATACCTTTTCTACATTCACTTTAGATAATATTGGCTATGTAATTATAACTTCAAGTGAAAATCCTTCTTTCGCTTCACTTGCAGTACCATTCAATCCGAATGGATATATTGAGCATGATGGAATTTATTATGCAGTAAAAGATGGTGAAATTACAGACGTAATTGGCTATTCTGATTACAATGTTTATGATAATGAGTATTATCGTATTGTAGGTAGTGGATATAAAACGTTTAGTGAAAATGCAGGTGCTGTGGAATATGCTCTTGTAAATGGTGAATGTTATAAGATTACAGGAACAATGGGTGCTTCAACAGCAATGTTCAATAGAGCTATCCAAAATGTTGATTATAAAATTGTAAATGGTAAATATTACACATTAAACGACGAACTGATTGAAAATCTGTTGGATGAGTCCTATGGAAGTGACTATGCAGTAATTAACGGTACTTTCTATGATATTAATGGAAATATTTACACTCCACACGCCGCTTGGACAATAGGTGATGTATTAATTAACAACAATGGTGAATTGTCAAAAGTTGTTTATGGAAAAGATTATAATAATTCATACGCAGTGGATGATGGAAAACTCTTTGCAGTTGTTGGAGATGCAGTCGGAGAAATTGTTGATGTTGATATGAACCAATCTGTTGAAAATCAAACATCAGAAAATACAACTGACATTAATGAAACTGTTGAGCCTGAAATTGATATTCCTTCTTTGGATAATGTTTCAGAAGAGGGTAATGTTGTTGTTACTTTACCTTCTGATGCTACTGGTACTGTTACTTTGACTGTTGGTGGTAAGGATTATATTTTTGATGTTAAAGATGGTGTTGTTAATGTTAAATTGCCTGAACTGGAAAATGGTAATTATGATTACACAATAACTTATTCTGGTGATGGTAAATATTCTTCATTTGTTACCAATGGTAATGTGAATGTCAATACTACTAAACCTGAAGATGTCAAACCAACACCTCAAGTTGTTATTCCTCCATTGGATGAACCTTCAGAGGATGGATCAGTTGCAATCAGCTTACCTGGTGATGCAACAGGAACAGTAACATTAACCATTAATGGTAAAGAGTATTACTTTGCTGTGGTGAAAGGTGCTGCAAATATCATCATTCCTGATTTAGGCGATGGAAATTATCCATATACAATTACCTACTCTGGAGACAGTAAGTACTCATCATTCACTACAAATGGAACTTTAAATAAAGTTGCTCCGGCAATAGACCCAGTAATTACTGCCTCAAATGTTAAAGTGACATATGCAAATGGAAAATATTACACAATAAAAGTGTATGGAACTGACGGTGAACTTGCAGATGGGGTTAAAGTAGTTATCACTGTTAAAGGAAAAACCTTTAAAACTTTAACTACATCAAATGGTGTTGCTAGGTTTAAAGTAACAAATGTTCCTGGAACATACAAGATGAACATAACTGCTTTAGGTAAGTCAGTTGTAAAAACATTAACAGTAAAACATTTGGTAACACTCAAATCTGTTACTGTTAAAAAGTCTGCGAAAAAGCTTACTTTACAAGCAACTTTGGGTAAAGTCAACGGTAAATACCTTAAAAACAAAAAGATTACCTTCAAATTTAACGGTAAGAAATACACTGCAAAAACAGATAAAAAAGGTGTTGCAAAAGTAACCATTAAATCAAGTATCCTCAAAAAGCTTAAAGTTGGCAAAAAAGTAACTTACCAAGCAACATACAGTAAAGATACTGTTAAGAAAACTGCGATAATTAAAAAGTAATTGCTTAGGCAGTTACTTTACTTTTTTTCTTTTTTTCCTATAAAAGAACCAACAAAAATTAAAATTACAAGTGATAAAGAGCAGAATGAGGGTGGAGAATTATCCATACAATTAACAGATTTGAATAAAACTCCACTATCCAAAGAAGTAGTTAACATTACAGTAACCAATAGTAAAGGCAAAGTTGTTGTTGACGATGTTGTAAAAACTGATTCGAAGGGTAAAGCAAAACTGGATTTGGATTTGAAGAAAGGAAAATACAATGTTACTGTAACATATGGTGGAAATGAAAATTATACTGGCAACAATACAACACAAAAATTGACAGTTAAGGAAAAGGTTGTTGAAACACAGGCAGATACTTCAAGTAGTAGTTCTTCAAGTGTTTCCCAAAGATACACAACTGATGAACATGGTACTTATGATAATGAAAGGGATATGTATATTGATCGTCAATTTCAAGGTTCTTCCAAAGCAGAAGTGCAAGAATTTGAAGAAAAAATTAGAAGAGATGGTGGAATGGTTTAATTATTCAAGTAGGTAGAACTCTACCTACAACCATTCTTTTTTTTAGACATTACCTCAATGATAATGTCATCTTCACATTCATGTTGAATCAAACGCATCACTTCTTTCGTCATTCCAGCAATGTCTGAATCTATCAATCCATGTTGATTGTCCAGTATATACTGGGTGGCGAATATTTCCATGTTTTTTCAAATTTAAATATTTTTGGGGGACTGGAATATGTGGTTTTTGGGGTGGTGTGGCGTTATTGTTGAATGGAGGAATGATAAAATTAATGATATAAATGAAAGTGTATTATTTACTCATGCTTTTCTATAATTAAACCTTATTTATTTTTTTCTGATTTTAGTTGGAACTATTTATTTTCCAATTGCAATAATTTTATTATTTACATTACAATTCAGAAAAAGATTATTCTATTTTAAAATAAGTATAAATAATATGTTTGAATTTATTTTTTGTTTTATTCTAATATTTGAAATGTAACATGTAATTAAATTAATATTTTTTGGAATTAACTTAAAAAACAATATGTATGGAAGAATTGATTTTTTAATTCCTTCCATTTCAAAAGATAGTGATTATTTGAATCTATCATCTGCTTTTTGTGATTTTGCTTTTTGGTGCTTTGTTTCAAACCATCCTATTCTTAACTCGTCTATTGTATCCTCATATAATTGGGGTACATAAGGTTTGATGTCCAAAAGCGGTGTTCCATTTAAAATGTCCACATTTTCAATAAAAACTGTATTGCCTTCTACTTTATTTATTTTAACAACGCTCATTCCAATTCTGTTTGGTCTTTTTGGTGATCTTGTTGCAAATACTCCGTGTGTATTGTTATCCATAAAAGGCTTTACTTCAAGCATGTATCCTTCCACTTTGTGAAGCAGGTAAATTAAATGAATATGGGAAAATCCTTCCAAATCCTTAAGTCCTTCAACATATTTATCTTCAATTTCAATTGTTCCTTTTATTCCTTTTGCACCGGTTGGCTGAATTGGCATACCTTCAATTTCATTAAATTCTGTATGGATAGTACCAATTGATTCTAATTCGATATTCATGTATATTATTTTTGATTTGTTTTTTAATAAAATTTTCTGGATGCTTTATATATTATGTAATGAATTTTATGAATTTCGATAGAATTTAAAATTAACTAATATAAATTAATATTATAATTTATAAAGATTATATTTTTTTTTATTTTTATTTTTATATTATTATAATATTTTGAATTTAATTTTAATAATTTTAATTGCTTTTAAAAAATATTTTTTTATTTTTGATATCGATATGAAGCATTTTCGGTAATCGTTCTAAAAAGCCTTATTTATAATGTTATTACTGCTGTTATTACCAAAGAATCTGCTGAAAAATTAGGTTTAACTGAAGGCGATGATGTAACTGCTATCATCAAATCAACTGAAGTAATCATTGGAAAATAAATGGGACGTGAAAATATGCAACTTAGTGGAAGAAATCAATTAGAAGGTAAAATTACAAATGTTGAACTTGGTGCTGTAATGGCTAACGTTAAAATTGAAATTAGTGAACCTAATGTTATTACTGCTGTTATTACTAAAGAATCTGCTGAAAAATTAGGTTTAACTGAAGGCGATGATGTAACTGCTATCATCAAATCAACTGAAGTTATTGTAGGAAAATAAATTTAAATGTCTGGGGAGATTTTTAAATAATAACTTCTTAAGAAATCTTAAAATGTACTGACTTAATTAAAAAAATTAGTTAGGTTAGTAGGATTTAAATCCTGCTATTCCTAATAGTATTAACACCACAAAAATAATCAAAACCTTTTTTTAGAATGGTTTCGGATTTTAAAATAAATCTTAAAAATTATCCTCCTGCAAGGATAGTTTTAGTTCCTTCTTCGGAAATCTCTTCTTTTTTAAACTCTACTTCATATTTTACAGTTTCAATAACTTCTTTTAATGCATCAAGAGTTTCGCCACGATGATTTCCTAAAACTGCAACTAAAAATAACATGTCTCCTGTATAAAATTCACCAATATAGTGAACAACGGATATTTCATTAACATTATATTTTATTTTTGCATTTTCAACAATTTTTTCAATCTCTTTTTGAGTTTTTTCTTTGTCAGGTGTAGTTAAAATTAATTTTTTCAAGTTCATGTTTTCTTCTTTTCCACGAACTATTCCTTCAAATGTAAAAATAGCTCCTGAATAATCAATTTTACTACTTTTCTTTATTTCAGCGATTAAATCTGCTGTTGTAATTTTATCTTCTTTTGCTTCAATAACTCTTACAACCATTATTTTCATCTCCAGTATTAAACTTTGGTCAAATTAATATAAATAACTATTGTTATATATCACTAATTTCCTTAACTGATAAATTTTTAATTCTTTCAATTCCTTTAATTTCTTCAAGGACATCTGCAGTTGCCTTTGGAACTAATTCACGCCAGTTTGAATCCTCAAGAATACGTTTTCTGACTTCTGTTCCGGATAAATGTAAGCGATCGTAAAGTGGGGGCTGCCTTACTTCATAACCCTCTTCCGAGAAGAGCTGCTTGACTAAAGGGTTTCCGGAATACACTATTGAAAATGGAGGAGTTAACATTTTGACATGAGAAGCCCAGATTGCGTTAAAGTTAATGTCCTGCATTGGAATAATATAGTATCTGCTTGGATCAACGTCAGCTTCAGCCAGAGCCTGTGATATCATGACAATTCTTTCACCTGCGGTAAAGGGGTCTTTAAGCTCATGGCTTATCTGAGCACTACCTATTCCTATAATGATTTCATCAACTTCTTCCAAAATCTTATTGATGACTTGCATATGTCCATTATGTACTGGCTGCATTCTACCAATCAATATTCCTCGAACTTTTTGCATATTTACCACGCTAAAGATTTAATTAATCTAAATTATTCATATTAGTAATATACAAAAATTATGTTATTATTAATTAAAATACTTTTTTAATCAAAACAAAGTATATTAAAGACTTTTTACAAATTATAAAATTAACAAATTATGGAGTTTTCATAATGGAAGATAAATATACAATTATAATTTTAGCAGCTGTTGTTGTAGTTATTGCAATTGCAGGTTATATTTTTGCTACTGGAATGTTAAACGGCAATGGACCTGCCCAAACAAGTCCATTAAAAACAGAATTTATGGAAGGGAATTTTGTAGGTAATGTAAGTTTAGAAAATGACTCAAAAAACTTCATGCATTCCTATGAAGATAAACAGCATCATATCACATATAACATTTCCACTGTGGACAATTCAACTGCACTAATGGAAATATATGAACTTCAAGGTGTTACAAACCCTGAAAAGAGATCATTCAATGGCGTTGACTGGAACATCTACTTTACTCAGGCAGTACCTGGAAATGACACAAATAATACTAACAAGACTATGAATATTATAATCTGTCAGCACCAAGGTGAAAAACAGGGATATCTTATATATGCAATATTCGACGGCGAATCCGATGTAAATGCATCAGGTCAAATGTTCTCTCCTGCTTATAAGGAGTATATAGAGCCTTTGCTTAAAAGCATATCACTAAAAGAAAGTAAAAATGTTCCAAAAATCAATGAAGAATATGGACTAAGTGAAGATGAATTTGCTAAACAAATGGATTTGATTCATCAATATAAAGCAGGTAATACCTCTGCTTTAGAAGGTTAAAATATGAAAATTACAGTTTTCCATGCAGATGAATGTGATAAAAAAAGGTGCACTGCCATAAAGATGTCAAAAATGGGTAAGTGCAGACTGGTTCATGATATAAATAAGATACCTTCAGGAGCCATTGTTTTAAATCCATATGCTGAGAAAGCTGTATCATATGAAGACTATAGATATGTCCATAGAAGAGGAATTGTAGGACTTGACTGTTCATGGAATGAAGTGTCAAGTTCTAAAAAATTCTTTTCACTTTCAAAATACCACCGATCATTACCTTTCTTAATTGCAACCAATCCTGTAAATTATGGAAAACCTTGCATTTTATCAACAGTTGAAGCAGTAAGTGCAACACTTTATATTACTCGTTTTAAAGAGGAGGCACGTGATTTAATGAATGGTTATAAATGGGGCCATACATTTTTAGAACTAAATCACGAACTGCTTGAAGCTTATAGTGAAGTTGACACCAGTGCTGAAGTTGTTAAAGTTCAAAATGAATTTCTCGCTGAGAAAGGCATTAATTCAGTTGAGTAATCTTTATTTTTTTCTGATTTTTTTTAATGAATGTCCTAAAGTTTAAATCACAAGTTTTATTACTTGAATTTACAAACTTATTATTAGGTGATTAATATAAGCTCAAATCAAAACAGTGGACTTAACGGTTTACTAACAATATTCAAAAAAGAAGCAGTCGAGGCATCTAAAATTACTTTTATTGGAAGTCCTGGTCTTTGCACACCATTTGCAGAATTTCTGAGTTATGGAGTAAATGACAAACAAACACATTTTATTCCTTTGCTTGATTGTGATGACTGTCATGAATTCGAATTAAAATCATATGGTATGGCACTTAATAGTGAAGTTTCAGACCCTCATGATTCTGACATTGTCGTTCTATTGGGTGGATTGGCTATGCCTGAGTTTAATGTGGATGTAGATGAATTGGTCAATCTGGTCAATGAAATTCTAAAAAAAGACGGTAAAATCATTGGTGTTTGCTTCATGAACATGTTTGCTGACTTTGGATGGTTGGAAAAGATTAATTTTGACTGTGTTATTGATGGAACACTGATTCCAATGGTTCAAAAATAACTCGGGATTGGAATTCCGCAATGCCATTTTCTAAAACTTCTTTGAAATCATGATATCAGTTAAAAATATTTTAAATGAATAAATTTCTTTAATTTAGGGATTTTTAACTAAACATTTAAATACTATTAAAGTAAAATAATTAATTAATAGTTATGAAGAGTGAATAATTGCTTTTAGTTTCATAACATTTTTATTATTACTGAATTTTCATGATTATAGGAGGAGTTATTAATGGCAAGATTTGAAGTAGCAGAAAACAGAATGTTCAATGTAAAAATCTGCTTAAAATGTAATGCTCGTAACCCTGCTGGTGCAACTACTTGCAGAAAATGTGGTTACAAAGGTTTAAGATACAAAGCCAAAGAACCAAGAGGATAGATTTATTCTCTTTACTTTTTTTATTATTTTTTTCAATACAATACTTTAATATATTATTTTTTACAAAACTTATTCTATGAAAAACGTTGAAAATTATATCCGTGATATTTTAAAAACAAGAAAAATTCATTTTACTTTAATTGATCCTGATGAACAATCTCCAGAGGAAGCTTTAGAAATAGCCACTCAAGCTATTGAAGGTGGAACTGACGGTATTATGATTGGAGGGTCTACTGTAGATGGCGATGATGTAGATAACACTTGTAAAATATTGTCTGAAAATATTGCTGTTCCAATTATTATTTTCCCAGGAAACACCAGCAGTGTAAGTGAATACGCTGATGCTATTTTTTATATGAGTTATGTGAATTCCAGAAATCCTTATTGGATTAACGGTGCTCAAGCAATTGCTGCACCATCTGTTAAAGCATCTGGAATGGAAATTTTATCAATGCATTATATTGTAATAGCACCTGGCGGAACTGTCGGGTGGGTCGGAGATGCAAATTTGGTTCCAAGAAATAAACCTAAAATACCTGCGATTTATGCGATGTCTGCTGAACTGTTCGGAATAAAATTCTTCTATCTTGAAGCGGGTTCAGGTGTTGATGAACCGATTCCTCCGGAAATGGTAGCATATTCCAAAGGAGCTGCTCCAAATACAATCATTATTGTTGGCGGAGGAATTCGTGATGCTAAAGCAGCTTATACTGCAGCAAAAGCTGGCGGAGACATAATTGTAACAGGCACTGTTGTTGAAGAAGTTACTGATGTCAAAGCTAAGATTCAGGAATTGACCGGAGCTATTAAGAAAGCTTCACTAGAGTAGTTATCAACTGCTCTCTCTAAATTTTTTTATAAAACATTAACATAATTATTGTTTAGGAGATATTATGTTAAATTCACTATATGAAAAAGCCATCGCTAAAAGAGGATTTATCCATGATATTGAATCAGAAACCAATCCTGAAGATTTATTGAACGGAAGGTGGTTTGATAGAAATATCAAAGAAAGTTCCGATGAATTCATTATTGCAGCAGGAGACGGAAGTTTCAACAAAAAGAAATTTCTAACAACCAATTTCTGTGCTGTCGGTGCTGAATCTATAATTTACGATGGTGAAATCAAAAAAATTGACGACTCGGATATTTTTGACATTGGCCATGTTTCTTTTTTGGATGAACTTTTAGGAAATTACATGGCAATATATGAGTTGAAATGCGCTCTAAGGGCTTTAAATGAATATGATGTTGATTACTATATGTTTGACGGATCCATTTTGGGAGACCTTCAAAATGCATTTCCAAGAGGCGCCAAGCTGCCAAATAAATTAAGGGAAAATCTGGATGATTCACTTAAAAACGAATTTGAGAGAAGATTAAAGATTAATCGTTACGGCTTGTCATTTCCGGAAATTAGAGATTCTCTGAAATTAATGGAATTGCCGAGAAGTGAAAATTCAAATAAGATTGAAGAGTATAATCTTCATTTAGCATCAATAGAAAAGATTATTCTTTTAAAGGAAATTCTGCAACACAGAAAAAAGATTATTTCTATTTCAAAAACCTCTTCTGATAATTCATTGTTCCATTGGAATATTCCGGATATTGCATTTTTGGATAAAAATACCAAAAAACAGGGTATTTCATTAATTAAAGATGATTTTAAAGTATATGAAAAAGCGGCTTTCCCGTATTACAATGATTTTTTCAAGGCATTGACATTTACGATTTTTTATGTAAGGCTGCAGGACAATAAAAACGTGCTGAAGGTTGAATTGCCGTATAAAGCTTCTAAACAGGAAGTGTTCAGGATAATCGAGAAAATCAACGTCCTGTCAGTTCAGGGTTATCCGTATCTATTGAATAAAGCGCACAATGATGTTGTGATTACAGACAGAAATATTAAGGAATTATTAAAAATAGCTAAGATTTACGAAACAACTAATAGGGAAGTGATGTCATGGTAGTCGGAATTTGTGTCGGTGAAACTTCACTGACTGAAGTTACATTTATTTCAGATAAAATGCCTAAAGTGGGAGAATATGTTACTATAGAATATGACGGAAAAATGGTTTTGGGCATGATTGAAAATCTGATAAGAGGAAATGATGCTTTAAATGTGGATATAAACGATTTCAAAGCAATCCAAAAAATCTCAAGAATCGGCGTTGATGAAAATTATATCAGGGGTAAAGTCAAAATTCTTGGTGATGTCAATGATAATTTAAAACTGCCTAGAACTCCAGTGCTTCCCGGAACTGAAATCAGACTGGCCGATAAGGATGTATTAAGGGAAATATTCGATGTTAAAAATGCTTTGAAGTTAGGTTGTCTTGTAAATCAGAGTGATGTGGATGTTAATGTTGATGCCAATCCGATTCTGTCAAGACATTTGGCTATTCTGGCAATGACTGGTGCAGGTAAATCAAATACTGTGTCTGTTTTGATGGACCAGCTGTTAACATATAATGTTCCTGTTTTTGTTTTTGATATGCACGGTGAGTATAAGGATGCACAGTTCCCGAATGGGCAAGTAAATGTAATTAAACCTCAAATCAATCCTAAATATATGGAATTTTATGAAATCAAGAGTCTGATGAATATTCCGAATAATGCGGTTATTCAGGAGAGATACTTTAGAGAAGCATTCAATTATGCTACTAAAAAACTCAGTGAAGGAACTCATGAAACAGTAAACTTCCTGGATTTGATGTATAATTACCTTGAAGATAAATCAGGGATTAATGATGAGGATGCAAAGGTTGAAAAGACTATGGTTGACGTGATGAACAAGATTACTGATTCGAAACTTAAATACTCCAAGCTATTTTATCAGAATGCTTCAAACATCATATCCAACATTAAGGCAGGATATTTAAATGTCCTTGATTTAAGTCAGGTTGATGAATATGTTGCTACCGTTCTTGTCAGCCATATTTTAAGAAATTCACTTCAAAGGTCAAAAGATGCTGCTCATAGTGGAAATAAAGCCGATCTGCTAAACAATTCTGTATTTTTCATCTTAGAAGAAGCTCATATATTGGCTCCAAATAAGCGTGATTCAGATTCTAAAAGATGGATACAGAGAGTTGCAAGGGAAGGGCGTAAATTTGGTTTAGGATTATGTCTTGTAAGCCAATCTCCTAAAACAGTTGATCATGATGCTCTGTCTCAAATGAATAACATGATAATCCTAAGGCTTGTTGAGCCTGAAGACCAAAGGCATGTCCAGTCAGCAAGTGAAAGTCTCTCACAAGATTTGGTTAACCAGCTTCCGTCCTTGAACGTTGGAGAGGCAATAGTTTTAGGTTTAATGAGCAAAGTTCCTACTCTTGTTAAAATCGATGAGTTTAAAGGTCGTCGCCATGGTGATGACATGGACATTGTATCTTATTTTAAGGATATCAAGGAAAGAAAAGAAAAGGAACTGCGTGAAGCTGAACAAGAGACTTTGGACATGGGTTATGATTATTAGATTTTGAACGAACAATATTATATTATTGTTCAATTCTTTTTTTAATTATTTGTATAATAACTTTTATTAATTAATTTAATCAATAACTAATAGTATAGATTTATTAAATTTTTTTAGAATAATTTTAATTTATTCTTATTTTTGTGGTGTGTATATGAATAAAAATTTTTCAGAAGATGATTTAAAGAGCAATATCGGAAAAATATTTTTTGCCGTTAGTGTTTTACTTGGAATTTATTTGTTTTTTTCACCAATCAGCAATGTTTTAATACATATTGATGAATGGTGGACAGTCGCTTTGATAAAAACATCCTTTTTGGAATGTTTGAAAATAACAATTAAGGATGTTCATCCTCCTTTGTACTACATGATAGTTCAAACGGTCTGTTATGTTCTAAATGCTCTTCATATTCAATATGATTTGATATCTGTTTTAAAGATAATTTCATTTGTTCCATATTTTATTGTTTTGGGCATTAGTGCAACTAAAATAAGAAAAGAATACGGCTGGCTGACTGTTGGTATATTTACATTTTCAATTATAGCCATGTCATTCTTCTTTAGAGGATATTCCACAATTAGGATGTACAGCTGGAGTTTACTGTTCCTTCTTATGTCTTTTTTATATTTCAGGCAAGTCATCGCAAAATCTGATAGAAAATCATGGGCACTGTTTATATTGTTTACACTGCTCGGAGCTTATACACATTATTTCGTATTGGTTAGCTCTGCATTGATGTATCTAATGTTATTTATCCGTATTTTCATCAATAATGATGGCATTGATAAAAAAGAGGAACTGAAAAAATGGATAGTGGCCAGTATTTCCACTGTGATTTTATATGCCCCGTGGATATTTGTTTTAATGAAACAGGTAAGTAAAACCATGGAATATCAAAAGAATTTTCCACATTTATATGATCTGTTCAGTTATGTTTCATGGTTTGCAGTAAACAGTACTACTGATTTTTCTTATGTTGATTTCGGTTTTAGAATCCTTGCAATACTCTTTTTAGTATTCATGATAATAATTTTTGTAAAACAGTCAAAAAGCACAGATTTCAATGAAAATTATTTTATCTCTTCAGGTTTTATATTATATTTACTGACTTTAGCTATAGGAGTAACTGCAATCGTTTTAACATATAAACCGTTAGTAATCAGATACCTGATACCTGTAATCTCACTGTTATGGCTGTCCTGTGCAATTGTCATTGGAAAGATTAAAGACCGGAAGATTTTAGTGATTTCTATTATTTTAGTACTTCTATTGGGTGCTTACGGATTGGCTGTTACTTATGATACAAATAATCAGATAAAAGACGATGGAAGTGAGATGATTGCGGCATTGGATAAATTAAACAATGACAGCAATGTTGTAGTATTTAATCAGGACTTTTTATATGTCTGTTATCATGATTATGTTGACAATGCTAAACTGTATGCTACTCAGAAAGACATCAGATTTGATTATAAGCTGGATGACGTCAAATCAGGTAGTAATCTGACAACTATCATGAAGGAAAATCATGGTAAAAAAGTGTATATGATTGATACGTTTCCGGATAAAAATTTCAAATTTGAAAATAATATAACAGGTAAGAAAGTCTATAAGCATCAGGATATGTATTTCCTGAAACTTTCTTAACTTCTTTTTTTATTCATTATTTTCTTTTTTTTAAAAAATTTTAACTTAATATCAATTTTGATTTCTTATCAAATGCTCTCTTTGCAAACAATTAAATATAAAATGGTATAAACTATAATTAGTTAAATACTGTGAAAGTGTTTAAATTGGTTATATACAATAAATTAAAATAGGTAATATAATGAAATTTGCACATTTAGCAGACACTCATTTAGGTTATCGCCAATTTGGTTTAATTGAGCGTGAAAAAGACTTTTATGAAGTGTTTGGAAAAGTTATAGATAAAATTATTGAAGAAAATGTAGACTTTGTAATACATAGTGGAGACTTATTCGAAACCGCAAAACCATCTCCAATGGCACTTTTAGAATTCCAAAAAGGATTATTGAAACTTAAGGGTGCAGGAATTCCAGTCTATGCAATAGCAGGAAATCATGATTCAGTTGCCCGCAGAGGATCAATTCCTCCTCAGGTGATTTTTAAGAAATTAGGATTGAAAGTAATCAGTCCAATCAATACAAATTACATGCAGGATGACATATTTATTGCAGGACTGCCATATTATCCTGCTTCACAATCCAGAGTTTTAAAATCCAAATTAGCGGAACTGTCCAAAAAAGCAGCTGACTATGATAAATCTATTTTGGTGCTGCATCAGGGAATTGACAAGTACTTCGGTTACCAGTATGAGCTGGAAATTGGAGATATTCCTGACAATTTCTCATATTATGCAATGGGCCATATCCATAAATATATCTGTGACGATTTTGGAAAAGGCAAACTGGTTTATCCGGGTTCAAGTGAAATTTGGAAAACCGATGAGCTTGAAGATTATGCTAGAAACGGAAAAGGTTTTGTCGTTGTTGATATGGATGGTCCAAAACCTGTTGTCAAAAGGGTTAATGTGGATATTTCACGTACCTTTGTCAAAAGGTCTCTTGACTACAATAATCTGGGAAGCGGAATAGCAGGAATAAGAGAAACCATTAAGGATTTTGACAAACCTCCAATACTGAATTTGGAAATCAATAATGTCGAATCTGATACAAGCTTTGTTTATGAAATGATTAACGATGAATTGGGAGAATTGTCTTTAATTATCCGACCTAATTTTAACATGGTCGGAGAAGAATCTATTGATATAATTATCAACGAAAACAATCGTGTAGGTCCTAAAGAATTAATTGTTGAAAAGCTAAAGGGCTACGGCAATAGTGATGTCAATAAATTGGCTATTGACCTGTATGACTATTTATCAAAGGACCGCATTGAAGATTCACAGGATATTATTGACCAATTTTTCCAAGAGCATTACAATACTGTAAAAGATGATGTTGAATTTAAAATAGAAAAAGAAGAAATTGAAGAGGTTGAAGAAGAAACTCCAGAAGAACAACCTAAAGATGTTCAAGTAACATTTAAGAAGGAGGTTCAGCAATGATTTTCAAAAAATTAAAATTAACTAATTTTAAATCACATCAAAGCACAATAATAGGATTCGATAAAGGAATAAGTGTTATAGTTGGTGAAAACGGTGCAGGTAAATCAACTATCCTGGAAGCTATTAGTTTTGCTTTATTCAAACAGCATACTGCTAAAAAAATTGATGATTTAGTTAGAAATAATGCCGATAACATGGCTGTTGAATTGGAATTCACATCAAATGGTAAAGATTATAAAATTGTCCGTGAAAAGAAATCCAATCTGAAATCTTCCATTTACACAAAAACTTCTAATGAAGGAGGTTTTGTCCACATTTGTACAGGTGACAGGGAAGTGAATGATGAAATTCGCCAGATTTTGGATATTGATTCCGATTTGTTCCTGAATGCCATTTACATAAGGCAAGGTGAAATTGCTGATTTGGTGGATAAGACACCTGCTGAGAAAAAGTTATTGATTGCAAAGCTATTAGGTATTGATTCACTTGAAAAGTCATGGAAAAATTTATTGCCGTTCATTAATGATTATGAAAATCGGCTTTCAGAACTTAAGGGTAAACTATACAATTCAAAAGAACTGAAAGATGAATATGATACAAAGAAAAATGAATTGGATGATTTGAAAGATAAGGGTCATGAACTTGAAAGCCAATTGAATGATGTTACCTCCTCACTGCAGGAAATCTCTGAAAGTAAAAGGGATATGGAAAGAGAAAAACAAATCCATGATAAACAGTTAACTAATCTGGAAATTGAAGAAGCCAATTTTTCCAAACTTGAAGAAAGTAAACGTTCTATTCAGGAAGAACTTGATAAAATCAGAGAGGATGAGGAAAGAATTTCCAGACTTGAAAAATATGTTTCCAAATTAGACGTTTATCTTGATTTCGAAAAATCAGTTGTAGGAATTCAAAACTTGAAAAAAGAAGAAAAACAGATAACTGAAAAATTGGAATCAATTGCCAATCAAAAAGTAATCGTTGCTGATAAAAAAAGTGATTATAATAAATTTTTAGCATCCGATGAAGAAATATCCAAATTGGATAATCGTAAAGTTAAATATGAAAAAGAATTGGCTACCATGGCCAAACTTGAACAAGATAAAAAAGATTTATTGAAATCCATTGAAGATGAAAGAAACAATATCAGAGATTTCTTCTCAAAAGCAAAAGATAAACTTGATGATAACGGAATGTCTCAAGAAGATCTCGATGCAATTGATGACTTTAACCATCTTGAAGAAGCAACCAATAAGTTTATAGATGAAATCAAACAAAAAATCGAAAGTTTGTCTAATGACATCATTTCCAAAAACGAGGACATTGTAATATTCAAACAGAATATTAAAGCATCCCAAAAACCTTTGAAGGAATTGGCTGATGTTGAAAATAGATGTCCTGTCTGTCAATCAGAAATTGATTACAAAAAGAAATCACAATTGATTCAGAATTATGAAATTGAAATAGCAGATAATGAGAAGTTAATTGCTCAAAATGAGGAAGATGTAAAATTACTTTCTAAAAATAAGAAAAGCCTTGAAGAAAAACTTGTTGTTATCAATGATTTATCCAAAGAGATTATTGAATACAAACAAAAAGTCAATCATCTTGAAGGTGAAGTTTCAAAATTAAATAAACTTGATGAAGGACTTGAATCCAAAGAATTTATCAGCAATAAACTAGGTGAATTGATTTTAGTTATAGCCAATATCAAATCTGATCGTGAATCTTATAAAGCTTCTTATGATGCATATAATAAAGCTAAAGGTGCACTTGAAGTTTTAGGCAGTGAAACTGATGCTCAATTTAAATTAAAACAGGTCAGAAATGAAATTGACACTCATGTTAAAAATATCAAGCGTGCTATTGAGCAAGACCCTCATTTGACTGGTGACATCAGTGCCAGTGAGCTTCAAGACCGTATCGAAGATTTAAAACAGAAAAATGAAGAATATAACCAGCTTAAAGGTTTTGTTCAAAATAAGAAATCTTTGATGACACAGCTTGATACTATAAAAGAGAATATTGGTGTCAGCATAAATGAGATTGAAGTTATCAAAAACAAGATTGAAGCATCTATTTATGACAAGGAAAGATATGAACATATCGTATATCGCTTTGAAATGTATGAAAGACAGCAAAATGCCTTCAATACTCAACTTTCAGAACTTAAAGGAAGAGCTCGTGAATCAATTAATTATCTTAAAGATTTAAGAGAAAGAATACAAACCACAGATAAGTTCCAGCAAGAGTATAATGACATTTCAGATTATATTAACTTGTTAAGTCATATCAGGAATCTGTATAGTAAAAATGGTATTCAAAAGGATTTAAGAAGCATTTCAAAACCTTTAATCCAAAAATACACAAAAGAATTCTTCAATGAATTCAACTTTAATTACTCCGATTTAACATTGGACGATGAGTATGATGTTACTGTTTACGGTCCTGAAGGTGAATCTTCAATGAGTATGGTTAGTGGTGGTGAAAAAATAGCTATTGCACTGGCTTTAAGACTTGGTATTACTCGTGCAATGTCTAAAGGAGAACTGGATACAATTTTATTGGATGAGCCTACAATTCATTTGGACAGTTCAAGAAAACATGAACTTATCAATCTGTTAAAGGACATGTCTGTTTTACCGCAAATGATAATTGTAACTCATGAAAGTCAGCTGGAAAATGCTGCCGACAATTTAATTAAAGTTGAAAAAGAAAATGGTATTTCAAAAGTTTCATTTTAAATATCATTTTTTTAATTATTTTTTTTACATTAAATCCGCATCTTTAACAGAATCGATTATGCAGTTTGCATTCCATCCGACGATGGTTGCAGCCTTTTCTTCTAATATTTCTGGAACTTCTTCAAGTCCTAAAGGTCTTACCAAAACTATTGGTATGTTGTATTTTTCACCTGCATTTAATAATGTTTCAAATAATTCCTTATTGTCATTGTAAAGGCCTGCAAGCAATATGATTCTGTCTACTTTTGAATAAAACTCTTCGCTTGCATGTTCATATGAACCTGAAATAGATTCCTTCCATAAAAAATCCACTTTTTCATATAATTTTTGTGTGAACTGTCCATATTCATTTTTTAAATCTGTACCATGTGATATAATTAAATTATAAATCTTATCATCTTTTTCATCTTCAAACATTTTATCACCTTGCTAATATTTTTAAAAATCTAGTATAAAATAATTGTTATTGCAAAATATTTATTAGTTTTAAAATAATAAGTTAATATGATAAATATTTTTTTTGGAATTGTTTTTTATGAAAGCGGCAGTAATAGGTTTGGGAGTAGAAGGAAAAAAAGCAGTTAATTCCCTTTTAAAGCATGGTTGGGAAGTTTATGCAACTGATTTAAATGTTAATGTTGATTTAGAGGGCTTAAATTTGCCTTTATTATCAATGGATTTAATGGATGATGAACAGACTGTTTCAATAGTTGGCGAAAATATTACTTTGGATTTAGGTTTTACAAATCCTTATGCCATTGAACAATGTGATGCCGTTGCTATAAGTCCCAGTATGTATGGGGGAAGCTTTGCAACTAAATTGCTTGAAAATGGAGAACTTTTAAGTGATGTTGTAACTAAGCACAAGGATATTTTTACAATTGGAATAACAGGAACAAACGGTAAAACAACCACTGTTCATATGATAAAAAGCATTTTGGAAAATGCCGGTAAAAAAGTTTTAGTCGGCGGAAATGGTGGTGGAGGATTTTCAGGTTATTATGATTTGATTCTTGAAGCCAGTGAAGGTGAATATGATATACTGCTTGTTGAAGTTTGTGATATGACACTGGACTTCTGCAAGTATTCTTTTGATTTTGACATGATCGGTCTTACAAATATCGGAAATGACCATATGGACGTTCACAAAACAATTGCCAACTATAAAAATTCACTTGTAAGATTTTTCTCAGATACATTAATATTCACTGCTTTCAATCAGGATTTCAACTCAGATTTTAAGGAATCTGCAAGTAAGACAATTCCCTATTTTGAGTATCAGGATGAATTAAAATTGTTCGGTAAGTTTAACCTGCTTAATGCAGGTCTTGCATCTGCCATTACTCGTGAGCTTAAAGTATCCAAGGAGGTTATCAAATCAACTTTGGCCGATTTCAATGCCGTTGAAGGCAGATTGGATGTTTATAAAATTAATGATGCTCAGGTTTATGTTGGAAAAACAGATAATTCAGATGCACTCGCATCTATTTTAGCTGAAAAAGATTTTTATGCTATATTCATTGGAACTCCAAGACACAACGAAATCCACAGGCTTGACATTCTGGATGTTGCGGTAAAATATAATCCGGAAGTAATTGTGCTCTTTCCTGGTTTGGATGATACTTTGGATATCGCAATTTACAGGATTAATTCTTTAGGATACATGGGAAATATTATCACTGTTAATTCACTTGATGAGATTATTGAGCTGGTGGCGGAATATTCTCATGAAGATGCAATACTCATTGGTGGAAACGGTCAAGATACTATTATTGATATTCAAGAAAGAATTAAACTGATTTCTGAAAAACTTTCATAATGATAACTATATTTTTATATGCGTGTTGATATAACAATACCAATATTTTTATATATGTGTTAATATAATTAATATTGTATTAAGTGTTAGGTGTAATAAATGAAACATTGGAGAAGGAAATCATTAATAATATTTTTAGGATTGCTATTTGCATGTTTATTATTATTTGTATTTTCAGCTGTAAGCAGTACCCCATATACTGGTGAAAGCGTTGCAGATACCTATAATATTTCTGTTGGTCAATCCATTTTTGATGGCCAGTCAATTTTGGGTCAAAATAAAACAATCGAAGTTCCTTTAATAGGTAACTTTGGTTTTTTAGCACACCAATTAATGGCATTTGATTTACAAGGAATTTTCATGGCGCTTTCTACGGGTAAGGTTCCATTTGATTTTGATGTAGTCGCTGGAGAGGGTATTGATTCATATGGAAATGCAAAAGGTATAGAAGGACCAGGTTATATAACCTATGAGGGGGATAAATTAGCGGTTAAAGGACCTGAAAATTATGTATGGGGTTACAGTGCTCCGTATAAACTTTTATGTAAAACTAATTCAGGGGTAGATGTTATTGAAGGCGGTAAAGTCATCGAATCTGTCCCTACAGATCAAATCAAAAATTTAAACTATAGTAATGATTATTATAACAACAATACAATTGTAAGCTGGTATAACTACGATGCTAGTGTAGGTTCTACTTTTACATTGGATAAAGGTATAGTAGGATTTTCAGATGGAAGATCAAACATCAGTTCTCAACAAGTTCCTCAAATCTTTGGTCAGGATGTAGTAGACTATGCTGCTGAATATCCAACGGGTTCGCCTATCCTGCTGTATTCGGGTAATTACACTGAACAAAAAGGAGAAGTCTACAGTACTTCATTAGGTTCTCACCCGGAATATGGGGATTCAATCAGGGAAGTTAATGCAAGACAATTTGTAGAAGCATGGAACGGTACTGTTATTCCACCTAATTCAACAAGTTCAGGTAAAGACTATGTGTACTTTGAAGCAGCTAGTGATGCAGCAGCTCCTGGAGGAAGTGCAGCACACGGTGTATGTCCTTCAGCTAGGGCTTTAAGGGCAGCTGTACTTGCAGAAGGATTTGCAATGCCTGTAGGTATGGACGGTACTGAAAATGCAGTATTGTTCGGTTATAATCCGGCGAGCGGTATTACTGTGACTAATACTCATAATTATCCGGTTAAAATTAATATGTGGTCTGAAGGTTCCGGTACTGGAATGGGACTTTATTGTCAAATTACCAGATACATTCCAACAAATTCCACATAACCTTTTTTTCTTTTTTATGTCAATCTCAACTATTATTACTGCGGCAGGTAAAAATTCTCGAATGAGAAAAGACCAGCTGGCCCGCAATATTGATTTAACAAATAAACTGATTTTACCATTTAGAGATAAGACTGTTATAGAGACAACTATAGACAATGCATTATCCTTAAATATAGATGAATGTATTGTGGTACTTGGTCATTATTCTAGTGAAATAAAAGAAGTTATCTATGATAATTATAAAGATCAAGTTAAATTTGTAGAAAATAATCCTGTTGATGTAGGTTTATCAACATCTCTTTACAATGGTCTTTCAAATACAGACTCTGATTTTGCACTGTGTATAACTGCAGACCAGCCTACAGTCTCCTGTGAAACTTTTAAGAAAATGATTGAGGTAAGTCAAAACAGTGAAAACCCATTCAAAACTATATCAATTTTAAGGAGAAGAAAAACTGGCTTGTTGGATACTGCTGAAGGTCTGGGAATGCCATTTGTAGCACCTAGATTAAACCTGATGAAATATCTGGAAAATGAGGATGATAATTTAAATCCGATTTTAAGGAAAATATTTTCTGATGGTTATACATTTTATGGAATAAAAGAAAAAAATAAAAAAGAATTGTTAAATATTAATCATTACGAAGATTATTTAAACCTTCTAGATTGATTCAAGTCCTGAAATAACTTCTTCAAGTTTGGCTTTACTGATACCGACAGTCATTTCATTGTCTTTGATATCAGCTGCTTTTCTGGAACCGTCACAACCTAATGTGAAGTTAACTCCATTTTCAATGTATGGATTTGCAAATGCATCTCCGCATAATGATTGGATTCCTGCAAATGAAGGATTTATTTTTTCACCTGTTTTATAAACGATACTTTGTGCAAGTTTCATTCCGCCAACAGGTTCGGTAATAATTTCTACAACATCAGCTTCGAAGTCAGCTTCATCCAATGGTGCATAAACCATTCCCCAATGTATGTCTTTAACTATTGAAAGTTTACTGGTGAGTTTTTTAGCAGTTTCCAAATCTTGGAATCTTCCCAGGGAGAAGTATTTTTCGCCGTTTGCTAATTTTTCAGGCATATCTCTAAGTCCGATAGCTCCTGCTCCACCAAGACACATTTGTTCTTCGATTGTTGAGTAAAATTTGCTTCCTAAAGATGCTTTTCTAACCATTTCACAATGTCTGATTTTTTCATCAATTAAATCGTAACCTTCAGGAAGGTCATCTTCTGTCTTGATTAATTTCATTGCAACAGGTTTGGCATCAAGTTTAATTTTACTTTCGATAATTTCGCAGTATTTTTTGTTTTTTTCTAAATTTGTCATAGAATCGCCTATTTGTATTATTTGTTTTAAGGAATTTTAAAGTCTTTTGTTATGTCACTGTTATTTTTACAAAATGTCTTGAAATCGCATGCTAAACAGGTTCTGTTGTCTGCTTCTGCTTTCCATGCATCCTGAATTTTACATCCCTTCATCTCTTTTAGAAGTGAACTTTCAATATCTTCAACAACATTGTCAAATTTTTCAAGTGCTTTTTCACGTTCTTTTTCATTAACGGAAATGAATCTTATTGAACGGGCAATTTTGAATTCTTCAGATAAATTCGGAGCTTTTTCATCTTCTTCCCATTCTTCAATCAGCTGAATGTCCTCGTCAAATTCAATTCCTTCAGGAACATCGGTAAGATTATTCCTAATCTCTTCTTTTATTAAAACAAGGTCCTCTTTTGATGGAACGAGTTCATTTAGATAAAGAATGATTCCTGCAGAAATGTTTTTGGAATCTTCCTGTTTTGATCTCAGCCATGAATATGTTAAAATTTGCTGTTTGTGATTTTCCCATTTATCCTCGCTCAACGGATTCAGTACTTTGGTTGGGGGGCGTTTCATTCCCTTATAGTCAATTATGATTTCATAATCGTCTGAGTCACTTTTTTCAGACAGATTATTTTTGATGAACTGAACAATCTTGTTGTTATAGTTGTATAAGCTGCTTTGCTCATCGTTTCTGTTGATTTTGGTTGAGGTCAATACGTCTACAACCCCGTTGATTCCATAATAATTTGACCTGGTTTTGTGCTTGTCCTGATTCGGCATTGGCCGAATTCCTTTAATCAGCAGTTCCGATGCATCTATTAATGGAAACAGGTGTTTTCCCCAAATGTTTATTGCTTTTTCAGCTCTTGCACTGGCCAGTTTTTTATGGTCATGTTCATTCAAATCATCCAGTGTCATTTCCATTCCCGGCTGATTGATGCTGAAAAACAGGTCTTCATCATGAGGATACAATCCTCTGACCTGCAGTCTTAAATCTATTAAATCTTCTATAGGTCTGATGTCTTCCTTCCAGTCCCATGGAAATTCCTTTTTGCCGTATTTCCATTCATTGTATGATTCTTCCATTACTCCATGGATGAATTCACCAAACCATCTCTGTACTGGTTTTGACGGTGGAAGAGCTCCCTTGTTTTGATATCTGTACTGCAGCCCGCATGTAATGTAGGATAATAAATCTCCAGTTAAGCTGTATTCCGGAATCATGTATGATTTTGATCTTGAAGGTAATTTCATGTTATAGCTCCTAAATTAAATATATTTCTTTAAATCCGACATATTTTTCATCTCTGCTCCAGCCAAGGGCGATGTTCGGTATGTTGAAGTGCTGATTTTTCTTGGTATATCCTTCAACGGCAGAACTGAGGCCAACCAAAAGCAAGACGCTTTCCGCTCTTGAAAATGCAACAAAATAAAGACGTGTCAAATCGTCAAATGAACGGTCTTTTTCGCTTCGTTCGCTTTCACCTAAAGAGCTGTATTGTCTGATTGTATCTTCAATTGTTGTTTCATCCTTAATGGACTTTGGAAATCTCAGTCTTTGAGTTTTAATATCATTAGTCTTGAATCTGGAACCTACATCCACAATAACCAATGGAAATTCCAATCCTTTAGACTGGTGGATGGATAAGACGTTTACTCTGTCTTCAGGCAGTGTTTCGAGGTGTGATTCATCAATGCTGATTCCTCCTGTTGAAAGTGGTATGAATATATTCCAGATTGCCTCTAGCACAGAATCCCTTTCGTCTTTTGGAGATCTGAATGATATGTTTGAATGGTATTCGTTGAAAAATCCGGTCTGTGTAATGGATTTTGTAATGGCCTCAAGGTATACGATTCCTTCAACATCGTCCTGCAGATCCTCTATCCATGTTGTCAGTTTATATGCAAGCTCCATCAGGCTTGCGGTTTTCGGCCACATGTTATCGTTTCCGTTCTGGTCGGTTTCAGGATATGGTCTTCTAATCTGCCAGCGTGTTACAAAAGTATCCAATGAGATAGGCTCTCTTGGTTCAGGGTTTAATTTAATGTATTCTTTTGCCTTTACTCTCCATCTTATCATGTTTCTTTTTGCCAGATTTGGAATGGTTTTATCCAGTTTTTGTATTGTTCCTTCAGGGTCTATACACTCCAGAATCAATCCGCAGAATATGGCAACTATTTCAACATCCTGAAGGTCAATTCCACGGGGATTGAACATTTCAATAGGTTTTTTTAGGTTTTTCAGGTTTTTCCTCAAATGATGGAGAAAGGACCTTGCACTGTACTGTCTTTCTTTAGGTGAGTATGACAGTATTGCAATATCGGAAGCCGAACCGTGTTCTGTGTCCAGCTGAAGCTTGATTTTTTCCATCTTTTTTCCTTCCTGAATGTTTTTCTGTCTCTGCTGATGCAGCTGTGCTATGTTAATGTTGCCGTTCATTTTCCGGTAGTAATCCTCATTTAAAACCTTCAGCACTTTCTGTTCTGTTTCACCTTTGTTTACCAGATTGTTTATAAGTTTTGCCAGGTCATTTGCAAGCATTTCAACATTGTTTCTAAACATTCCAAGAACTGGCATTTTATCCCTTTCAAAATCAGGAGCAATAATTTTGGGTTTGTTTTTAACTCTTGCATGCTGGTATTCTCCGTCAAGTTCTGCAAACCTGTTGCAGTGTTCAATAATGTTTTCACTTGACCGGTAATTTGTCCTGAGGTTAATTTCTTCCACATCAAGGCCCAATGCATCCTTGACTCTTTTTTTATAATCAGTAAATAAATCAACGGTTGCTCCTCTGAACCGGTATAATGACTGGTCGTCATCACCTACAACTGTGATATTTCCGTCATTTTCAATGGCGGATTTTGCTATAGTAAAGTAGATGTCTTCCTGAATCAGGTTTGTGTCCTGATATTCGTCAATTAAGACGATTTTAATTTCATCCAAAAAGTCTTCAAGCTCGTTGTTTTTGAGTTTTTCTAAAAAATTGGCTTCAAGCATTGCAAAATCGATGGTATGTCTTTTTTTCAGGACTTCTTTATATTCTTTTATACAGTCAAGCGCAAGTCTGAATCCGTTTTCACTTTTGCTTTGATTGTAGAGCTCTTCAAAATCTATCTTGTCATAGTAAATTCTATTTTTTATTTCTATGAGAATTTCACTCATCTTTGAAGGTTCTGATAGTTTTCCTCTTCCACTCAGTTTCTTGAGGTATTCAACAAGGTCCTTGTCAAGATATTTTTCATCTTCAATAAGTATTTTAATCATTGCTGAGTTTGCAACAAAATCCTCAATCACAACAGGATGGGTTTCTCCGGGCTGTCTGAAGTCTCGCAATAGCTCTTCAGCAACACTGTCTGTGGTACCGACATAAATCTGGTTGAAATCTATTCTTTCGATTTTCATTATCTTTTCGATATCCCCGAAATCACTTTCATCAAGCCCGCTTGTGAGGTGATTTTTTATTTCATCTCCCCATCCGAGTATTCTGGAGCTAAGTTCTGCAGCTGCTTTTTTTGTAAATGTTGTAGCCAGAATCTCACTGGGGTCAATATCGTCAACAAAGATATATTTCAATATTTTAAGAACCATAACAGTTGTTTTACCTGAACCTGGCCCTGCAACTATAAAAAGGGATTTGTTGCTGTCGGAATTTATTGCCTTTTTTTGATCTTGATTTGAAGATATGTCTCTTTTAAGCGTGTTAACAATAATGTCTTCAAATTCTTCATATGAAATCATATTCTGCCCCTTAAAGTGTATTATAATTAATTTATTTGTTTTTATTATTAATAAAAGCAGTGAGAGAGCGGTTGATAAGTAATGGAAATTCATGTTAATGAAAACTTTTTATAAAAGTTAATGAATAATAATAATTAGTGGAAAAAAATCTTTTCCATAATATGCATAGATAGTTAGGAATTCTTTTTCCTAACCATCTTTTTTCTAATTTTAAATCAATTTTTTTTCAAAATTAACAAATAATTTAAATATTATTTCGATTTAAAATATACTTATTAATTTAATTTTGCTGATATTATGTCTGAGCCTAACAATATTGATATGTTTAAAAATGATGTGCGTTATCGTGATAATATTGCACATGTTGAGACATTACCGGCAAAAAAAGCTAGTTTTAAAAAAGTTGACAATTTGAATGAAAAAATCATAAAATATTTGGATTCAAAGGATGTTAAGCTTTATACTCATCAGGCTCAGGCTTATGAAGCGATTAAAAATGATGAAAATGTCATAATCACCACGCCAACTGCATCCGGTAAAACTCTGGCTTTCAATCTTCCTATTATGGAGACAATGATTGAAGACAGTGAAGCTACAGCCCTTTACATTTATCCGGCAAAGGCCCTTTCAAATGACCAGCTGCATGTTCTGGAAAATCTTGAAAGGGAACTTGATATTAAAATCAATCCCCGCACATATGACGGAGATACTCCAAGGGATGAAAAAAGAGGAATCAGGGAAAAATCAAGGATAGTTTTAACCAATCCGTATCAGTTGCATCTTATTTTGTCATGGCACCATCAGTGGAGCCGATTCTACAAAAATTTAAAGTATATTGTAATCGATGAATCACATTACTATAAAGGAGTATTCGGTTCAAATGTGGCATTCCTGATTAAAAGGCTTAAGAGGATTGCCAATTTTTACGGGTCTTATCCTCAATTCATATTGTCTTCTGCAACTCTTGCAAATCCGTTGGAACTTGCAAATAGGCTGACAGGTGAAGAATTTGTTTTGGTCGATAAGGATGCATCTCCAAGCGGTGAAAAGGATTTCATTTTATATAATCCGTTTAGAAATTACAGAAGAAATAGGGTCAACATGCAAAATGCACCTTCCGTACATATGGAAACTGAAAGCATTTTCATGTACATGATGCTTAAGGGAATTCAGACATTATGTTTTACAGTTTCAAGAAAAACAACTGAACTTATAGCTATGTGGGCCAAAAAGGACATGACCCAGATTAAAGGAAAACTGGCTCATAGGATTGCAGCTTATCGTGCAGGATATCAGGCTCATGAACGTCGTGAAATTGAAGAAGGGCTTAAAAGCGGAAAATATCTTGGAGTAACATGTACAAATGCCCTTGAATTGGGTATAAATATAGGTTCTCTTGATGCGGTTATCATTTCAGGATATCCTGGAACCATGATTTCCACATGGCAGCAATCAGGAAGGGCAGGCAGAAGCAATCAGAAATCCCTCGCAATTCTAATTGCTTTTGAAAATCAGCTTGACCAGTATTTTATGAATAATCCGACATTTTTCTTTGACAAGCCTCATGAAAATGCAATCATTGACCTTAGCAATCCGATTCTGCAGGAGGCACATATTCTGTGTGCCGCCAAGGAATTGCCAATAAAGAGCGGTGAGGTCTACAAGTACTTTAACATTAACGAGGATATTTTGGATGACTTGGTCTTAAAAAAGGATTTGCATAAAAATATCCGCGGGGATTATATGTATCCTTATGATGACAATCCTGCACTTGACCATTCTCTTGACCAGATTTCCGGTCAGGAATTCAAGGTAATGAATAACGGCAGGCTTTTGGAATCAATGGAAAGGTCCCAGGTATACAGAGAAGCTCATGAAGGCGCTATTCTAATTAACAAGGGAGACACCTATGTTGTAAACAGTGTCAATCTCAAAAGCGGTTTTGTCAATGTCAGCCAGAAGACTGTTGACTACCATACAATGGTTTTAAACAAAACCGAGATTAACATTGAAAAGAAATTGTCAAAAACAAAATACGGCAATCTTACCATTCATTTCGGTGAGCTGACTGTCCGTGAGGATTATTATAAATATAAGAAAATGCAGTTTTCAAAAGCAATCGGAACATATCCTCTTGACTTGCCTCCTTTGAAATTCAAAACAAAGGGATTATGGTTCACAATACCTAAACAGGTCAGCGATACTCTTGAAGACATGTTTCCAAATGAGGAGGAAGTATTTGCAGGCGGTCTTCATGGTGCAGAACATGCTTTAATTGGGCTGTTTCCGCTTCATACTATGTGTGACAGATTTGACATTGGAGGTCTTTCAACAAACTATCATGAAGACACTCAGGAAGCGACAATTTTTATTTATGACGGTTATGAAGGAGGAATTGGAATATGTGAAAAGGCAGTTGATGTATTTGTCGATCTGCTTAAGTCAACAATTGACCTTCTTGAAAACTGTAACTGCAAAAGGGGATGTCCGGCATGTATCTATTCTCCAAAATGCGGAAATGATAACAAGCCTCTTCACAAAAATGCAACAAAATATATTCTCAGCTACATGTGTGAACTAATTTCTAAAAAGAAAGAGGAGTCTCATGAAATAATTGAAGAAGAGGTTGACAAAAATGATGGTGATGATGTCAATGTAATGTTTAATGAAGCCTGGGAATTATATAATGCAGGAGATTATTCTGCATCCAAAGACATCCTGAATAATATTATCTCCATTGACAAATATCATGTTGATTCACTGGCTCTGATGGCTCAAATATTATACAATCAGGAACAAAATGATATAGCTGCTTATTTTGTTAAAAAAGCGCTTAACTTGGATAAATCCAATGAAATGGCCAATGAACTTGATGTGCTCCTTTCAAATAAATCTCATGAAACCGTTCCCGATGTTAAAGTGGACAATCTGGATGATGTTGATGTTATGTATGAAGAGGCATATGACATGTATTATCAGGGAGATTTAAGCACAGCCTCTGAAATTCTTGAAAAAATCCTTGACTTTGATGATAGAAATGCAGATGCATTGGCATTAATGGGGCTGGTTTATTATCAGTTAGGAATATTTCCAAAAGCAGTGGAATATTATAAAAAGGCTTCAAAAATAAATAAAAATGGTGAAATGGTTAAAGAGTTGAAAATGAGAGTTGCTTAACCAAACTCCTCATAAGGGCTGAAACCATTTTCAAAGTTTTCACAAACTTTTTCAAGTTCTTCGGGAATATCGATTTTTTGTGTACAGTAGTCCAGACAGGTTCCACAATAAGTACAATTATCCGCAGGAACCTTTTCATCAGCCAATTTATCAAAATACAGTTTGTAAATGTTCTCGTCAGGTCTGTTTTTGCTTATATTAAACAGGCTGAAATATTCGGGAATTGGAATCATTTCAGGACATTCATCAACGCAGTATCCGCATTCGCTGCACTGCACTGCAACGGATTCATCTAATTTTTCAGCCATTTTTTCCAGAAATGCATATTCTTTATCATTTAAGACTTCAAAGTTCTCAAATGTGTTGATGTTATCAAGCATATCTTCCATTTTAGTCATTCCGCTTAAGACAATCTTGACATTGTCAAGGGATGCCGCAAATCTAAAGGCGAAATTAGCTATTGACCTGTCCGGGTCGAAATTCTTAAAATCATTTTTAATTTCATCAGGAGCATTGACTATAACTCCTCCTTTCAGAGGTTCCATAACATAAACGTCAAGACCATGTTTTACACACAGTTCATAACATTTTCTGGATTCAATTACAGGATCTTCCCAGTCAAGGTAATTTAACTGTAGTTGAACAACATCAAGGATGTCAGCATATTTGTCCAGGACTTTTTCAAGCAGTTCTGATGTATCATGGAAACTGAAACCTATTTTTTTAGCTGTGCCGTTTTCTTTCATCTTTTTGACATACTCAAAACTATTTGCGTTTTCAGCCAGCTTAAACCATGGAGTATTAATGTTATGTATAAAAAATACATCAAAATATTCAATTCCAAGTCTTTCAAGCATTTCATTTACAAATTTGTCATTGTCCTCTTCACAGGTCAGTGCCCATGTAGGCATTTTATCGCAGATTTGAAAGGATTCCCTTGGATATCGTTCAACCAGTGCCTTTCTAATGGCGGTTTCACTGACTCCTCCATGGTAGGCGTAAGATGTATCAAAGTAGTTGAAGCCATGTTCCATGTATGTATCGACCATCTTTTCAAATAATTCCTGGTCAACTGATGTGGGATTGTTTTCATCGGTTAGAGGAAGTCTCATGCATCCAAAACCGAATTTTGATTTATAACTCATAATACTATTTCCTAATAGTTAATATGTTTTTGATTGGTAATTATATATTTGTTTATTGTTGATTTAGATTAAAAATTCAATTATATTTCAAAATGATAAGATATTACAAATAGGTTTATTAATAAATAAAACTATATTTATTATAATTAAGATTTTAAGGAGTAGTTAAATGCACGAATTATCTATGGCTCAGGGTATTATTAATGCAGTTCTGGAAACTGCTGAGGCAAATAATGCTACTGAAGTTAATGAAGTTAGTATTGAAGTTGGCAGGCTTGCAATGATAAATCCTGAACAGTTACAATTCATTTTAGGAGTATTGATTGAAAATACTATAATTGAAGATGCAAAAATCAATTTTGAAGAAATTCCTGCAGAAATTGAATGCGGAGATTGTAATTTCCATGGTGTAGCTGTTTTGGATGATAGTGATCATTATGCTCCGCTTGTCAAGTGCCCGGAGTGCGGCAGCCTTAAAGTTGAAACTTTAAATGGAAAAGATATTGTCGTTAAAAATATTGTTATTGAAAAACCTGATGATATTTAGATTTACGGAGGAATTATTATGCATATGATTACAGATGTGGAAATGGAAAAAAACATTATGGATGCTAATAAGAAATTAGCTGATAAAAACTTAAAAAACCTGGAAGAAAAGGATATTTTTTGTGTTGATTTTGTAGGAGCAATTGGTTCCGGTAAAACAACTCTTGTAGAAGAAATAATTGACAATACTGATTATAAAATTGGAGTTCTTGCAGGAGATGTAATCTCTAAATTTGATGCAGGACGTATTGAAAAGCATGATGTTCCTGTTGTTGGATTAAATACAGGCAAAGAGTGCCACTTGGATGCTCATTTGGTGGGCCATGGTCTTGAAGACTTGCCGCTGGATGATTTGGATATGGTAATAATTGAAAATGTTGGTAATCTGATTTGTCCTGTGGACTTTGAACTTGGTTCTCATTTAAGAATCGTGGTTGTTAGTGTTACAGAAGGTGATGACACTGTAGAAAAACACCCTATTATTTTCCAGACCTCCGATGTAGTCGTTATTAATAAAGTTGATTTGGCTGATGCAGTCGGTGCAGATGCAGATAAGATGGTTGCAGATGCTCAAAGATTAAATCCTAATGTTAAAGTTATTAAATCCAGTTTAAAACAAGGTACTGGATTGGATGAAATTATTAAGGTTATTGAAGATGCAATGAATAACTAATATTTTAAAGAGGGGTTTTATGAAAGTTTGGATTGATATTTCTAATGCACCTCACGTAAGGTTTTTCAAGGATGTGATTAAGTATCTTGAAGCTGAAGGTGAGGATGTCATTGTCACAGCAAGACAATTTGGTGATATCCATAAATTGATGGAAATGTATGACATTGACTTCATATCTGTGGGAAAACATGGTGTAAGCTTATACGACAAGTTAAGGGAAAGCACATCCAGGGTTTATAATCTCGTAGATATTATACATGATGAAAGGGTTGATGTCGCCCTTAGCAAGCATTCTATAGAACTTCCTAGAATCTCATTTGGTTTAGGAATTCCTAGTTTGTACGTTTTAGACAACGAACATGCTCTTGCAGCTAATAAATTAACATTGCCCTTATGTGACAGAATTATTACTCCAAAAATCATAGACATGTGGAAACTTATGAAATTTGGAGCAGATCCGAATACAATTATTTCATATAATGGAACCTCAGAACTGATGCACTTTAAAAGTTTTAAATATAATGATAATGTTTTCAATGATTTGGATTTGGATTTAAAACATCAAAAAACAATTTTAATGAGACCTGAACCGTCTCTTGCATCCTACTTGGATGCAGATTGTAGAAAATCTGTTTTATCTCCTATTGTGGATGAATTAAAAAATGTTGCAAACATTCTGGTTCTTCCAAGATTCAAGGAACAAGCAGAAATTTTTGAAGGCATTGAAAATGTTTCAATCTTAAAGCCTCCGGTTGATACCTCAAGTATAATTAAAAAATGTGATTTGGTTATTGGTGCCGGTGGAACAATGAACAGGGAAGCGGCATTACTGCAAACTCCTGTCATTTCATGTTATCCTGGTGAAACATTATCTGTAGACCAGTTTTATATTAATCATGGTCTTATGTACAGGTCAGTTGATACTGATGAGGTTATAAATAAGGCACTTGACTATATTGTAAATCCTCATGAAAAAATTGACTTGAAAACTGATGATTTGTTCCAGGTCATAATTGATAATTTATATGATTTGGCCAAAAATGGTAAATAGCTTTTTATATTAAAAATACCATATATCTTATATGGTATTAATTTTATATCTTTGTGGGCTGGTAGCTCAGATGGTAGATCGTCGCCTTGGCATGGCGGAGGCCCCGGGTTCAAATCCCGGTCAGTCCATTTATTTTTTAAAATAAAGAAAAATTGTGATTTAATCATGTTATTAATTGCTCAGAATCATTTACAATTAATTGTAGAAATGGGATTAATGTTATTTGTTTCATTGGTCTTTATTCTTAACTTAATTCCACTTTCCCTAAGTGTAGTGACTTTTTTATCACTATTCCTTATCGGAGGGTTCACTGTTATTTTTGGAGCGGATATTGTTCTGTTGGTTATTTCTTCGAGTCAGGCAGAATTTACTCACCCGTTCGGTCCGATTGCACTTTTAGGGGCGGTGGCTGCTTTAGCATCGCTGAAGGTAATGAAAGAATCGGGTGTTGACATACGGCCACTTAGAAGATTTGTAATTTTATTCATTGTTGGAATTACAGTCTTTGGAGGGTTAATGCACAGGTCTTTTTTAATATTATGGATATTAGGATTATTCTTAGGTTATCTGATTATTTCAAAATCCTTCAGAGAAAAATCATTCATTACAGGTAAAAGAATATTAATACTTTTAGGTGCCGGTGTAGGTGGTTTCTTGCTTCTGGAGGCAATTGCTAGAGTATCCGGAATGACAATTTTCTCTCCAGTGTTAAGATTGACAAGAATTGAGCAATATTCACTGTCAAGTATTAAAACTGTATTAAATAATATTCAACTGATAGGTCACAGTGCCGATGCTTCATACTGGGGAGCTGAAGGAACGGCATTTGCTGAAGGTTATATCACACTGCCGATGCAGTTAGTTCTGTTCTTCGGTTTACCTTTCCCGATGTTTTTCGGTGTACTGGTTAACCAGAAGGATACAATCGATTATATGCTTCCGGGTATCTTTGGTTACGGATTCGATTTTGGATACGTAGGTCTTATAGGATTAATGGTATTTGTACTTGGTACAATACTGATAGGTTTTAAGATTTTAACCATATATCGTGAGAGAAGAGAGAAAAACAATAAAAAATACCTTGGAAGGGAAGTATTATTGACAGGTGCATTAGCAGCATTCTGTTCACAGGCTTTAATCGGTATGTTTGTATTTAACAGAACAATCAACGGTATGGCACTTTTAACATTCATATTTATGGGCGCATTAATTTTAGCTAATGCTGTATCGCTCAAATCAAGACAATAAATTGAAGGTGTATATATGAAAGCTTTAGTTTTACTTGGATGTCCTGAGACTCCATCACAAACTCCAATGGCTGTTTATGTTTTTAATAAATTAACAAAAATGGGTTATGATGTAACAATTGCAGCTAACCCTGCTGCTTCAAAATTAGTAAAAATATCAGATCCTGAAGAATTGTATCATCTCAATCTCGTAGATTTGGAAAGATTATTGGGTGAAATTAACGAAGGCGACTTTGATTTGCTGGTCGGTTTTGTCCACAAGGATGCGGCAGCATCATTTTTTGTCACATTTGACCAAATACTGCAGACCAAGTCTCTTGCACTGGTCTTTTCAAGAGATGCTGATGAAGTTGCGGAATTTGTTAATATGATTGAAGAAAGCGGAAGCAATGCTAAAATTGCCTCTGTAAGAGCTTTCCATAATCCTTCACCTATTAAAGTTAAATTTGACAAAGCTATTAAGGAGTTTGAATAAGATGTCATTTTGTTTAGATACATATCTTCAACAATCAGATAATTATGAAATTCATGCTTCAAAAGCAGGTTTTAAAGATTGTGCAATGATTATCAGATTTAAAGCAGATGATTTGGTTTATATCAAACCTGGAGATCAAGTATTAGGTGTTAGAGTAATTGGCATTCCGCCGATTCCAATAGGTTTTAATCATGAAAAAGGAACCGTACTTTTACCTTATACCAAACCGTGTCACGGAACTTCAGTTGTTGAATTGCCGATTGATGAAGAAGAAGTTGAAAATATTAGAAAATTAGACACGGGTAATAAAAAATGAGATCAACTGTCGTTGGAAGTTTTCCAGTTGAAGTGAAAGGACCATCTTCAACAAAAGATAAATTATTGAGTGTCTTCGGAGCACATGACCCTTTTAAGGATGCCATCAAAAGCAGTGTTATCTCTCAGCTTGATGCAGGAGTGGATATCATTTCAGACGGTCAGGTAAGAGGGGACATGGTTTCTATTTTTACAAAATATATTCCAGGAATGAAGATTGAAGATGGAAATACTGTAATTGTTTCTAAAATCGTACGTCCGGTTCAGGAAATTTCAATCAAAGATTTGCAATATGCTAAAAAGGTCATGAAAGATTATTATGGTGGAAATATTCCTGAAGGTAAAGGTGTAAAAGGAATAATTACAGGGCCGAATACTATTGTACACTCTTCCAGAATTCAATTTTTCTACAAAAACAAGGAAGATGCAATTATTGATTTGGCTCACAGTTTAAAACATGAGGTAAATGCAATAGCTAAAAAAGTAGACCCGGTTTATATTCAGGTGGATGAACCCTTCCTTTCAACAGGCATGGTTGACATGAAGACTGCCCGTGAAGCCATTGATATTCTTCGTGAAGGATTGGAAATACCATTGGCAATGCATGTTTGCGGTCTTTTAAATGACTCATTTGCAGATATAGCAAAGTTCAATGTGGATATTCTTGATTTTGAATTTGCCGGAAATAATGTTAATCTTGGCGTTTTGGAAAAGAATTCATCACTTCTTGGAAATAAAAAAGTTGGTTTCGGATGTGTTGATTCATCCGTCAATGAAGTCGATGACATTAACGATATTGAAAATCTTGTCACTAAAGCTATTGATATTGTTGGAAAAGACAATTTGATTTTGGATCCTGATTGCGGTTTAAGAAGAGCTCCTAAAGATGTTGCATTTAAAAAGTTGCAGCTTATGAATCAAATTAAGGATAAATACAGCTAATTTTTATGATATTATGAATTTTGAGTTTTCATTCGTAGCTCTGCTTTTACTTATAATGCTTTTTGTTCCAAACATTTTATGGAGCAGATATCCTCCTAAGGATTATGAAAAATACTCAAAAAATGAAAATAAGCTTTTTTTAACATTAGAAAGATTAGGTGAAATTTTAGTCACTGTATTTTCACTATTCTGTGGTGTTAAATTCAGTTTAAATCCAATTTTAATCATCATTTTTGCATCAATGATTTTGTATGAACTGTACTGGATTCGGTACTTCAGAAGTCCAAAAACAATGCAGGACATGTTCTCCAGCTTTTTGGGAATTCCTCTTGCAGGTGCAACCCTTCCGGTTTTTGCATTTTTGCTTCTGGGAATTTTAGCTAGAAACATTCCTTTAGTAATATCAGCTATAATTTTAGGCATTGGTCATATAGCTATTCACTATGAGCACAAGCTGGAAGTGGAATAATTATTTTTAAAAAATCTTGTATAATGGTGATGATTTTCAAACAGGTGTGATTTTAAAATCCTATTTTTTTTTAACGATATTCGTGTTTGAAGTTTTTGTCATATAGCTTGGATGCATTAAAGTCTCCAGGGTCTAATACATCTCCCACTACAATCATTGCAGTCTTTGTAATATTGGCATCTTTAACTTTTTGTGCAATATCCTCGAGGGTTCCTCTAATTATTTGCTGGTCCGGCCAGGTTGCCTTTTTCACAACAGCTACTGGAGTGGTTTTTTCATAACCTTCAAGCAGTTCATCAACTACCTTGTCAATCATTCCTATTCCTAAAAAGACACACATTGTTGCATGGTGTTTGGAAAAACTTGCAAGGCTTTCACCGGCAGGTTTAGGTGTTCTTCCTTCAGGATGGGTTATGATGACACTTTGTGAAATCTCAGGCAGTGTCAGTTCGGCTTCAAGAACACTTGCAGTTCCGAATAGAGAACTTACACCAGGGATGATTTCATATTCGATGTCATGTTTTTTAAGTTCACGAATCTGTTCCCCGATGGCTCCGTAGATGGACGGATCTCCGGTATGCACACGTGCAACCAGTTTGCCTTCATTAACAGCTTCAGTGATTATTGCATCTGTTTCTTCTAAATTCAGATAAGCACTGTTGTGAATTTCACATTCGTCCTTTGCAGGATTCAACACTTCTTTGTTTACAAGTGAACCTGCATAAATAATTACATCAGCATTTTCGATTACTTTTCTTCCTTTAACTGTTATCAAATCAGGGTCTCCTGGACCTGCCCCTATGAATATTACTTTTCCTTTCATGATTAATTTTTTATTTAAAATATTATTTAATAATTTTGCATCAAAATTGACTTTTGATTAGAGTAAACTTTATTAATCTTCAAGATAATTTAAAAATATGGATAATAAAGGTTTTATTTCAATAAAATACTTGTTTTCAATCTTTGTTATTTTAATAATAGCTATTCCATTGTTATTTTTATCTCAATCGGCTATCGAATCAAGTTTTAATATTGATGAAAATATTGCACACAGGATTATTCTCGATACTGTTGCAAGTGAAATAAGTCAGGTCAATTCCAATGGTGAAGGTTACTCAAAATCAGTCACATTACCTTCAGATGTGGGATATTATAAAATAACTGTTGAAAAGAGCAAGTTAACGATAGAATATGATGGCAAAAAGGGAGAAACATTGTTTCCGTTGTCGAATATTGATTCAAAATATAATCTCTACAGCGGCAAAACTTACACGATTTCCAAAACGGATGAGGACAAAATAGTGATAACATGACAGAAAGCAGAGGACAAATCAGTGCAGAATATTTACTTGTTGCAGGTGTTTTGATATTTGTTTTAATGTTTTCAGCCATTTTCATCGCTTCCGAACGGGAACTGAACATTGCAATGACTGCAGCAAGAAACGGCGTTAATGATGGTGCGGCATCATCATCAAGTGGAATTTACCCGAAACAGACTTATTCGGATTATGATAAATCAGCAAAAGATTTATTAAGTCCATATTCTGTTGAAATAGTCAATATTTCATATTCCGAAATAGGAATTGACCATAACTATGACAAGAAAAAGATTCAGTTCAAGGTTTATGCAACTTCCTCTAAAGACTTTTCCAAAAAGGAGCTGGACTCGATAGGGGATAGGATAAACTATAACTTAAGAAAATCACTGGCGGTCAGTTTCAATTCAACATCTTCAACAAATAAATTGTACAATCCCGTATTTTCACCCCATTATGTTTTCACAACAGCTAATGTTAAATGGGTTTAGGTATATAGTTAATAATATGTCAAGATATGAAAAAGGTAAAAAAGTAATTGAAGATATTCAGCAAAGATCAGTTGAAGAGATATTTGGTGAGCTTGAAGACATTGCTCCTGATCTGTCCAGATTTGTAATTGAATTTCCATATTCTGAAATTTACACCAGGGACGAAGTGGATTTAAAAACTCGAGAAATATGCACTGTGGCTGCATTGACTGTTCTTGGAACAGTTCCTCAGCTTAAAGACCACATTAATGCAGCATTGAATGTAGGCAACAGCCCAACTGAAATCGTTGAGATTATCATGCAGATGTGTGCCTACTGCGGTTTTCCAAAAGCTATCAATGGGGTTGTGGCAGCTAAAGAGGTATTCACTGAACGTGGACTGATGCCTGTGAGGGATTAGGATTAGCAAAGAAACTTTTGACGTGGTTTCCTTTAAACTTCAGGAAGAGCTGGCTGAAATAATTTCAACAGGTAAAGAGGTTAACGACTACGAGTTAATAGTATATAAATATATGTTCATTTCCGAGTTGAAAATTCCTCTTCTGGAGGATTTGGATGTTGAAATCAGTGAAGATTCATTCATTCTCCATTTAATTCCTGATGATTTGGAATTCTCCGTCTTAAGAAAGCTGGACGATAGTTTTGACAGATTTGAAATTTCATTTATGCCAAACGATTATGGTCTTATTAAATTAAAATTCGTATTGAAAGGTGTTTAGATGTATAGTGATGAGGAAAAAAAGCAGTTGATGAATGATTTAAAAGAAATGGAAACATTTCAGGCTGATACTGGTGATGAAGGCAAAATCCTGCAGGAAGATTTGAAGGAATTTTTCATCAACGGAAAGGGCGACAGGCAGGATTTGATATTCAGGCTGGAGTTATATCTCTATGCTTTTAAGCTCTTCTGTAGAAAATCCGTAAAAATTGATAGAAATCAGTTTATAGTTTATCTCAATGATTCTCTTTTGGACTGGCATTTAATAAATTTAGTAAAAAAAGACATGACAGATTTTGAACTGGAAATCGAAGCGGTAAAAGAAAATAATGATGTGTTAATTAATCTTAATTTCACACTTCACTTTTAAATTTTAAAAATTTTTCTTGCGTTGTTGGTGGTTATCTCATCAACAACATTAACGTCAATGCCTTTGATTTCTGCAATTTTATGAACTGCATTGACAACATTAACAGGTTCGTTTCGCTCTTCTTTTGTCATGGCCAGATATGGACTGTCAGTTTCAGTTAAAACATAGTCAAGATCTATTTTTTCAATCAAATCCTGATGATGTTTTGAATAGCACAGCATTGTAGAAAAGCTCATATATGAATCGTTTCTGTTCATGATTCTTTTGGCGGTCTTTAAACTGCCTCCATAGCAATGGAAAATAAAATAAGGAATATTATCATAGTCTTCGATGATGTTAACCGCTTTTTTCTCACAGTCTCTTACATGCATTACAATCGGGAATTCATATTTGTTTGCAATGTCGAGAAAGCTTCTAAAGATTTCCTGCTGTCTTTCCCGCAACTCCTTGTCTGTTACGTAATAATAGTCCATTCCAACTTCGCCGATTGCAACAATATTGTCCAAATTTTCAATAAGATATTTGTGTGCATTTTCAAGCTCTTCATTGCTGCAGTTCTGAGAGCTTACAGGGTGAAAACCAAAAGTAGGATATATAAAACCTTTATATTCCTGGGAAAGGTTTAACACGTCACGGTTACTGTCAATGCTGTATCCTGATGCAACAACATAGTCAAGTTTGTCCTGCGCTCTTTTTATTACTTCCTTACGGTCTTTGTCAAAATCTTCAAAATCAATGTGGCAATGGGTATCAATCATTGTTTATACTCCAAATCTTCTGTCTCTTGCCTGATAGGATCTTATAGCTCTTATAAAATCAACTTTCCTTAGTTCGGGCCATAATGTTTCACAGAAATAAAGCTCTGAATATGAGGATTGCCATAATAGAAATCCGCTCAAACGCTCTTCACCGCTTGTTCTGATAATCAGGTTAGGATCTGCAAGGCCTGCGGTATAGAGGTTTTTACTTACAAGGTCTTCATCAACGTCATCAATTGAAACTTTTCCTGCTTCCACATCTTCAATGATTTTTTTAATTGAATCGACTATTTCCAAACGTCCGTCATAACCAATCGCTAAGTTGAATATTCTTTTGGTGTAATGTTTTGTTGCCTCTTCGGCTTCTCTAATTGCTTCACGTACGCTTTCAGGCAGTAATTCTGTTCTGCCTACAACGTTTACTCTTACTTCGTTTTTGTGTATTTTTTCATGGTTCACTAGTCTTTTGAAGTTAATTACGAATAACTTCATTAATCCTTCAACTTCATGTTCTGGTCTGTTGAAGTTTTCTGTTGAAAATGCGTAGGCAGTAACAATTTCTATTCCAAGTTCAACACTCCAGTCAAGAACATTTTCTAAAGTGTCAACTCCCATTTCATGGCCTTTAAGAACATCTATATTTCCCTGGAGTTTTGAATATCTTCTGTTTCCATCCATAATTATAGCTACATGCTTTGGCATTTTTTCCGGAACCAGACCTCTGGAAATATACCATTCATATAGTCTATAAAGTATATTTTCTGCCATTTTTTTATTCCTTAAATTTTTATAATAATTAATATTATATTGCTTAAAGTTTTTAAAGTTTGGCTAAATTATTTGCAAAAATCAAGCTTCTGAGATATCCTTCGACACTTTGGTCACGGCTTGTGTCAATGTATATTCCATCGATTCCAAATGTTACTGCACCATAGCTCGGCCAGGAATTAACCAGAACCAGTGTCCTGAATATTATATTTCCTATAATTCCGTCAGGAGCAATTATGACATTGCATTTGTCTTCTATTGCCTGTTCAATTAGAATATAATAGTTTTTAACTTCAAAATCAGTATTATTTTTTATTAGCTCGGTTAATTTTTCACTCTCGTCAATTGACTGTGAGATCTTTTCGCTTCTGCCGTAGTCTCCTTTTCTTCCATCTGCAAGAACGGCAATTTTAGGTTCTTTTCCAAGTTTTTTTAAAAATTCTCCACAGTTTCTGGCTATTTTCAATTTTTCTTCAATTGTATTTCCCTCATCGATTCCGACTGGAGTCAGTAAAAATTCATGTCCGTCTCCGTTTACATATGTTGCTCTTGAGATTTCCGGAAATTCATTCTTGACTTTTTTGATAACGCCTGATGCGGCAAGTGAACCCCGAACAACGGCATCAATATTTTTATCGAGTATTGAATTTGCCAATTCATCATCACTGTGAACCGGTTTCACTTCGATTTCATGGTCTTTTTTAAAAATTTCGATAGCTTTTAAAATATTTAAATTTCTACCTATTCCTATTGCTATTGTTGTCATTATGTATAATATTTATGTTGGTTTTTTATTAATTTTTGCTTTAACAAAATATTTTAAATTCATAAAATGTGTATAAAATTGCATAAATTATATACTTATTTTTTATAATAGATTGAAGTTATTAACTATTATGAGTAAAAATGATGAGATTTTTGATATTGTAGGTTATGTGATGGCTTCACAGTATAGGTGCAATATTATTAAAAGTATTGGTGAGAATATTAAAATCCCATCTGCAATTGCTGAAGATATTGGTTTGAGAACAAACCATGTATCTAATGTATTGAAAGATTTAAAAGAGCGAGATATTGTTATTTGTTTAAATGAGGATGCTCGTAAAGGTAGATTATATAAAAACACCGATTTGGGTCTTGAAATTTTAAAATATATTTAAATCTATTCTAATGATGTCAATATTGAATATTATTATTCGTATTTTTTAATCAAAAGGTCAACTGATGATTTAATCATCAATTGCAGAAATAATTTAAATTTTTGGCTGTTTATTTTTTCATAGTCCTATAAATGATAGTTATGATGATTTGTTAAAATCATCAATTGCACTATCAACTATTTTTAAAACTGACTTGTCCAGTTTGGGATAGTTATCGTTTATGGCTACAGGAATATTGTCACAGTAGACAACATCCAGTCCGTGTGCTATCGCATCCTTGGTTGCAACATCAACTGCGGCTGCTTTCAGCTCGGTTAACATGACGTCGGCCTTGTCCATGTATTTTTCCATGTCCTGGCGTAAAAGCGGTCTGTTGGAGAGGTGAGCTGTTGTTCCTATAACTTTACAGTTATAGTTGCTTTCCAGATATTCCACAAGCTTGTCTTTAACTGCCTCAGGTGCGGTTGTTGCAAAGAGTACCTTTTTACCTTCAATATTGTCAAGCGGCTTAGGCCTGAACACTGTGGATATGACTGTTGCATCGGGATTGACTTCACTTACAAACTCTTCAATCTGAGCTATCTTTTCATCTGAACACATCGGCTCTTCACACATTGTAAGGATAATCAGATCGCCAAGTCCAATCCTGTATGGTCCGAAGTAAGTTGTCAGGTTTTCAATAGGCTGGTTTGCTCCCACAAGCACTATTTTCTTATTTGTTTTAATTGGAGGTATTGCAGCTCCGCTTCCTTCAAATATGGCAAATTTGGAGTCTACTTCATTAGCTAGTTTTGCTCCTTTTTTCATATTTGTCATAAATACTTCACCGGCCATTCCTCCGCCGCAGCGTCTGCATCCTATTGTTAAAATTCTGCTCATCAGTGCATCTTCCCAATGGTCACTTGCTGCATGCACACCCTTTTCTGACTGTTCAAGCAGGAACTCTGCATTGATTTTTAATTTTTCACCATGCACGATTTCAGGCTCTTCAGGTCCGCCTCTTCCCATCGCAATAACGCATGGTTCATAGCCGTTTTTATCAATCAGTCTTGATACGAATCCTGAAACTGCAGTTTTTCCGATACGTTTTCCGGTTCCTAAAATTGTTATTGAAGGTTTTTCCATGATTTCATATTGGCTTGTAGGTTCGAATTTAAAATCAGGTCCTTCATAGGTAATTCCTTCATTTAAAACCTTGCATGCAATCTTGAATCTTTTCGGATAATCCAATATAGGTTCGTCACTTAAATCAAATACTGTATCAGCATCGTATTTTTTAATCATTTCAACAATAATGTCATAGGGAATGTCCTTGTCTTTTGCAAACTGAACCGGAACTCCTAATTTTTCAGAGTAAGATTCTTCGGAATCGTCTCTTAGCTTTTCGGTTCCTCCGATAAAAACAGCACCTATAATATCAATGTGTTCTAAATTGTTTAAGGTATCTATTGCTTCTTGTGTGACTGGCAGGTAGTGTTCACCATCAACTAAACAAAGCATTTTGTTTAAGGCTTTCATGATAATACTATTGTTTTAATAAATAAAAAGTTTAATTATTAAATATGAATTTCACAAAGATTGATTTGGATGAAACTCATATCCGCCTTACCACAGATTTGGAAAATCATGACCTGAAAAGATTTATATTCAATATCCGAAGGGATTTGAAAGACTATATTTTAAGAAACAATGATTTTCTCATTTCCATGAGTCCCCTTAAAATTCCCCAGGATAATTTGGCAGACATTGTAGTAAAGATGATTGGAGCATCTGATATTTGTGATGTGGGACCTATGGCATGTGTGGCCGGAACAATTTCTGAGATGTCACTGGATTATCTCATCCGGCTGGGATCTTTCTATTCAATTGTAGAAAACGGCGGCGACATTGCAATGATAAATGATCGGAAGGTATTGTGCGGAATTTATTCCAACAATGATGTTCTGGGAAACAATATTGCCTTTGAAATCAAAAAACGTAAAAAACCCCTTGGAATCTGCACTTCCTCTGGAAAAATCGGTCATTCAATAAGTTTTGGAGAGTCTGACAGCGTTACTGTCATTGGAAATTCTCCTGCAGTTTGCGACGGGCTTTCAACTAAAATTGCAAACAGTGTCAACGGCGATACCAGTGAGGATAAGGTTATGAATGCTCTTGAGTGCGCCGATGAGTTCAGGTCCTATTTTGAGGGTGCATTAATTATTTGTGACGGGAGTGTTGCAACTATTGGAAAACTCCCGAAAGTCATAGAAAGCAAAGAATTTCATCTTAACCTATGATTTACATTAAGAAAGCTTTAACTAAACTGATATTTTTTTAATACACTTGCTCTTTAATAAATCAAATTTTCAATATTATTGACTTTAATTATTCAATCATATTTTTCATCTGAACCAATCTACATGTAACAATCACATAATATTATTTTGAAAAATTAATTAATTTAACCTTAATGTCATGTTAAATTTAGTTGATTAAGGAGATATGTAAGTTATTTTTTAATGCAATATTTAAATATGATTAAAATTAATATTATTTTATAGAAAAAATGAGTTAATTTTTAACTAACATAAAATTAGTTAATTGGGTTAGATATAATGTATAAAGACGAAATGATACAATTACATCAATTTTTAGTATATGTTTTAAAATATTTAGCAGAAGATGACCAGATTACCAATGATTGCAGCGAATATATTTCCCTAAAAATTAGTCCCCATCATATTCACAAAACCAAAGCTGAGCATAAACACGCTATTTTTGTTTTATGTAAGATTATTGCACAATTAATTGCAGATAAGGAAAACGAGTCCATTCCGGAAAATGTTAGAAATTCATTAGCAGATTTAGTTACAAGATCTGAAAATGAAATGAGGGCAGACTAATTTTTCTTAACTTTTTTTCTTTTTTTTTGAAACCAATTTTTTTTTTAAAAGCAAAGTGTTAAAAACTTATTTATACAATTACATATTAATTATAATTAAAAAAAATTAACACGCGTGATATTTTGAAATCTTTTGAATTTTTATCAAAAAAAAGAGAAGCAAAACCAAGAAAGTGCGGAATCACAATGGTTTTGGACAAAGGCCTGGGCCTTGAAACAGCAGAAAGCCTGATGAATATTTCCGGAGAATATGTGGACTATCTTAAATTCGGATGGGGAACATCCATAGTTCATGAACAGGACATAATTAAAGCTAAAGTTGAAATGTATAAGGCCCATGACATTACTCCATACACAGGGGGAACACTTTTTGAGTTGGCCTACATGGCAGATAAACTTGACGAATTCTTTGAGGAAGCCCGTAATTTAGGATTTCCTGCTGTGGAAATTTCAGACGGTTCAACCAGCATATCCCATGATGAAAAACTCAAATGCATAAGCATGGCCAGAGAAAACGGATTTGAAGTTCTCTCTGAAGTGGGTAAAAAAAATCCTGATTTGGATAAGGAACTCACACTGGATGAAAGAATAGAATATATGCAGGAGGAACTGGATGCAGGATCTTCACTTGTCATTGTGGAGGCAAGGGAAGGCGGAAAAAATATAGGAATATTTGATAAATCCGGAAATGCCAAAGAGGATGAGATAGATTATATTCTCGATAATTTCGACGGAAACAAAATTCTCTGGGAAGCTCCAAACAAGGACCAGCAGGTATTTTTCATACTCAAACTTGGAAATACAGTTAATCTTGGAAATATTTCATCAGATGACATAACATCTCTTGAAACATTAAGACAGGGTTTAAGGGGAGATACATTAGGAAAAATTTAAAAGGTGTTCCAATTGACTAATAATAGAACCGTTGGCGAAATCAACAAAAAAATCGAAAATGGCGAAGCAAAGATTTACACTGCTGAAGAATTCAAAAAACTCATTAAAAAAGGGGACACTCCAAGTTTTGAAGACGTTGATGTGGTAACAACAGGAACATGTGGAGTTATGAGCGGAACGGCTGCAATCTTAAACTTCATTATATCCGAGCCAGGAGAATTCATAAGAGCACGTGAAGTTTACATAAACGGCGTACCTGCATATGCAGGACCGTGTCCGAATGAATGGTTAGGTTCAGTTGATGTGATACTTCACGGAACAGCACATTCCATTTATGATGAAAATTACGGCGGAGGATTTTTACTAAAAGAACTTCTTGAAGGAAAAGAGGTAAATGTACGGGTTGAAAGTGTCGACGGCAAGACTATAGAAAACACAATAACTATGGAAGATATTACACGTGGACAAATCATAGGAGCACGTATGGCATTTAAAAACTATACTGCATTTACAAATCCAAATAAAGAATCAGTTCCGTCAATTTTTGCAGCAACACCTCTTGAAGGAAACTTAAGGGGGCTGACATTTTCAGGCTGCGGAGATTTAAACCCTCTTCAAAATGACATTCCTCACAATGCAATAAAGGAAGGCTCAAAGGTTCTAATCAATGGAGCGCAGGGTTATATTCTCGGTGACGGAACAAGATCAAGTCCTGAAAAACCAAACTTAATGTTATCTGCTGATTTAACAAAAATGGATCCCTACTATATAGGCGGATTTAAAACAGGTCAGGGAGGAGAGATATATGATACTGTAGCTATTCCTATACCTGTTTTAAATGAGGAAATATATAACAATCTGCTCGTTACCGATGAAGAGGTAGGCATACCTGTAGCTGACATTAAAGGGCGTCACCTGCCTCTTGGTGAAACCAATTATGCAGAATTATGGGGAGATTATGACTTAAGACCTCAATACGACCGTGATAAATGTTCTGGTTGTGAAAATTGTGTGGCAGAAGAGATATGTCCTACAAATGCATTCAAAAATCAGAGATTAAACATTGCACACTGTTTCGGCTGCGGAATGTGTGCTAACTACTGTCCAAACGCAGCATTTGATATGGATACAGGCAGCGTCGATTTAAACATTAACGGCAGCAATGTCAATATACCTATTATATGCAGACAGTCAGACAGATTAAGAGGAAACAAACTGTCATTAAAATTAAAGAAAATGATTGAAAATAAAGAGTTTAAATTATAGGTGGTTAGATGTCAAACCAGCAAAAGATTACAGACTCACCAATTGATTTTGCAGAAAGAATCATTAGTGATGTCAAAAACTCAAAGGATGAAGGAGTTCTGAAATGCGTTCAATGCGGTATGTGCACATCCACATGTCCTGCAGCACGCCATTCACACTACAATCCTCGAGAAATTATAGAAAGGGTTTTGGACGGCGATGAAACAATCCTCAATGATGATAACATCTGGAACTGCTTTTATTGCTATACCTGCCACAGCGTATGTCCTGTTGGAAACAGCGTATGTGAAGTAAACCAAATACTAAAACAGATTGCCATCGAAAATGAGATAGGCTACGATAAACTTTATGAATACATGGGATTTGCAGATTCATACTTTACGGCTGCAATCGGTGCAATTCCTGAAAGATTTTTCGAAGACATTGACCGTGACGTTCCCGGATGGTGGGACTTCAGACAGAACCTGGATGAAATCAGACAAGAGCTGGAACTTGACCCGCCTCTGATGCCGTCTCAGGAAGTCATTGATGAAGTAAGCACAATACTGACAATAACCGGATTTAAAGATAAAATTGAAAAGATAAGAGCAACTGAGGAGGATGTAAAATGAAACAGGTTCCCGATAAGGACATTTTACTGTTTAGGAGTTGTCTTGTAAGTGTGGAATATCCCGGTGTTGAGGCATCAACAAAATTCGTTTTCGATAAACTGGGAATCGATTATGCTATTTCAGAAAAGCAGACATGCTGTACTGGTCTTGGACATTACTCAGATGTATTTAATCAGATTGACACCTCAGCTATTGGAGCAAGGAATTTCAGAATAGCAAAAGACATAGGAAGGCCAAATCTTGTCATGATGTGTGCAACCTGCTATGCAATCAACAAAAAATCAGTAAAACTATTAAATAAAAAGGATGATTTGAGAAATCACATTAACGAACTGTTTGATGAAAACGGACTTTCACACCTGAAATATGAAAAGGATGACCTGAAACCTACTGAAAACATTTTCCACGTTGTCGATATTTTTTACAGCAAAAAGGATGAGATTAAAAAACATATCAAATATGATTTAAGCGATTATACAATTGCCACTCATCACGGATGCCATTACTGTAAAGTACATTATGAGGACACTATCGGAGGAGTAAGGGACCCGAATATCATGGATGAAATTATAGCTGAATGCGGATGCCAGACAATCGGATGGTATGACCACAAAAGAGCAACCTGCGGAACAGGATTCAGACAGAGGTATTCCAATCCTGACCTGTCATTTACGGCTACTGCAGATAAGATGAATGCAATCTGTGATGAGGACGTGGATATTTTGGTGCATTTATGTCCTAACTGTCACATTCAGTTTGACAGGTACCAGCATCTGATTTCAGAACGTGAAGGCAGAAAATTCAGAGCAATTCATTTAAATATTGCACAGTTCATTGCACTTGCAATGGGCGGTGATTTTGATAAGGTAATCGGTGTTAAGGCACATACGGTACCGATAGATTCAGTTATCAAGGAGTTAAAGGAGGTTGAAAAATGAGGGATGATTTAAAAGTTGGCGTGTTTTTATGTGAATGTGGAGGAAATATTGCAGATATTGTTGATTTGGATAAAGTTAGAGAAGAACTTGACGTTGAATTCATAGGACAGTTTGAAAATCTGTGTTCCCTGAACGGACGTAAAATCATTCGTGATGCAATATTTGACCATGACCTTGACCGTGTTGTGGTTGCGGCATGTTCACCGATAAGTCATGAAAAGACTTTTCAGGATTATATAAAACCTCTAAATCCTTATCTGATGGACATGGCAAATATCCGTGAGCAATGCTCATGGGTACATGACGACAAACAGAAGGCAACTCACAAGGCTATAACTTTAATCAACGCATCAATCGAAAAGGTAAAACAGTCCGATGCGGTAGACCCGATTTACTGTCAGACTCCTGATGAAGTTGCCGTCATCGGCGGAGGAATTGCCGGAATGAATGCAGCACTGTCCCTTGCAAAACAGGGAGTAAAGGTAACTCTTATTGAACAGTCACCTTCAATAGGAGGACACATGGCAAAAATCGGAAAGGTTTTCTCACCTGTCAAAATAGCCGAAGAATGCGGAATGTGTCTTCTAAATCCGATACTTAATGAACTTGTCTGGAACGAAAACATTGAAGTTTTAACAAACACCAAAGTCATTGAAGCCGAAAGGCGGGCAGGAACATATAATCTGATTCTGGAAAAATCCCCTCGCTATGTGGACACAGAAAAATGCATTGCATGCGGAAAATGTGCAGAAGCATGTGAAGTTGAAGTTCCAAACGACTGGAACGATAACCTCTCCACAAGAAAGGCAATCTACAGACCCTTCGGACAGTCATATCCTGAAGCCTACGTGATTGACATGGACAACTGTAATAAATGCAGCAACTGCGTTAAGGTATGTACCATGAAGGCAATCAAACTTAGAGGAAAATCTGAAAGAATTCCTCTACAGGTCGGTTCAATCATTGTTGCAACAGGCCATAAGCTGTTTGACATGGATAAACGTCCTGAATACGGATATACAAGATATGATGATGTAATAACACAATCTGAACTTGGCCGTATCACAGGGGTCAACGGTCCGACCAAAGGAAAGCTCCTGAAATCAAACGGCGAAGTGCCAAAACGTGTCGTAATGATTCAGTGTGTAGGATCACGTGATGAAAAGCCTGACGGACACAGGTACTGTTCAAAAATATGCTGCACTGTGGCGCTCAAAAACGCCAATATCATAAAGCACAAATATCCGGATACTGATGTTCTGATTTGCTATACGGATATCAGGACTCCTGGAATGTTTGAAAAATACTACAAGCACACTCAGGAAAATGAGGTAAGGTTCCTTCGTGGAAGACCTGGTGAAGTTGTTAAGAAAGGAGATAACTTCATTGTAAGAACTGAAGATACTCTTAAAGGAGAATTTGTAGAAATCGAAGCGGATATGGTAGTGCTTTCAACAGCAATGGAGCCTTCAGACGGCACCCGCGAGGTAGCGGAAATCTTAAACGTCGGAGTAACAGAAGACGGATTTATCAAGGAATCACATCCTAAAATCAAGCCGATAGCAACTGATGTTCAGGGAATATTTGTCTGCGGAACAGCACATGACCCGAAAGACATAACAGATTCGATAATGCAGGCGACAGCCGCAGCATCAAAGGTTTCAGAATATAATTACGGCGGTGTTGAAATCGAACCATTCATTGCCGAGATTGACAAGGAAAAATGCAATCTGTGCGGTGATTGTATAAGCCGCTGCAAATACAAGTCAATGAGCATTCAAAATGATGAAATTTACATTGACCCTATGAGCTGTACAGGATGCGGAAAATGTCTTGTAGGATGCAGTATGAGGGCAATTACCGTAAACGGAAATATTGATGAGAAAATCACCTCAACAATTAAGGGAGTACTGTCCAAAAAACAGGAAGGCCAGCGTATGATTCTGGTATTTCTGGATAATATAGGATATACTGCTGCAGACAATATTGGAGTAAACAGACTTTCATATCCCGAATCGATACATATCATCAAAGTTATCTCAGTAAATCGTGTAAGACCAGAACACATCAGATATGCACTTGACAACGGTGCAGACGGTGTATTTATCGGAGAATTCCCTGGAGACCTGATGTACGATGAGGTTGAACGCAAGATTCAGGGAGTTAAGGACAGAATTGAGGAGCTGGGAGAAGACCCTGAAAGAATCACTTTTTCAAAAGTCTATATTCCATATTTCTCAGGCCTTGCCCGCAAATTCATAGAATTTGACGAAAAAATTGCCGAGTTGGATGAAGCCGAATCCTAGTTTTGCCGATACAGGTATTGTGCCTGTAAAAGTGACTGTTTGAATTTTTCATCCGACAACTTGAAATATTAAGGATTATTTTTTTTATCCTTTTTTTTATTTTTTTTGGGCTAAAATGCCACTATTTTTCTGATTTAATATTATTCATATCTTTTTAGATAAGATTGAATTTTGTTCGCATTATTTCAAATTATCCAAACAAATATATTAGGTTTTAAATAGAATAACTATCAACTAAAAAAAATTTTGGTGTAGTTACATGAAATACATGAAGAGCATACTGATTTTTACCCTGCTTGTTTTAGCATTGTTCAGCATAGCCTGCGTAAGCGCCGTCGATGTGAATGATACTTTAGCAGCTAGCGGAGATAATCAGATAATAAACGATGAACCTGTTGGCCAGTCTAATGATTTGGTTAGTGATGATGCATATAATGCATCTTTAAGTGGTGATGAAATTATTGGTGTTAATTTGGAAGATGATAAGGATATTTTAGGTGTGGATCCTGGTTTTTACATGTTGGATGCGCTTATTAAAGATACTAAAGAAGGAGAAACCTTGAAATTAAAATCTGATTTTAAATATGGGCTTCTAGTTGATCCCCAGTTGAAAAAAATAGAAATTAATAAAGCAATAACTATTGATGGTGGTAATGGTAGGCATATTATCGATGCAGATAATGAAGTCATGATTTTTGAAATTAACTGTAATGATGTAACTTTACAGAATATTCACTTTAAAAACAGCAAATATGCAGCAATCAATTGTACTAAAAATGTATCTTCTATTACCATTAAAGAGTGCACGTTTGAAAATACTGTTGGATGTGCAGTCTGGTTTAGTGGGGATGCTTATAATTGTAAAATTGAGGGCTGTGAATTCAAAAAAAATGACCCGAAATCATCCACTTACAGTTCAGTAAACTTTAAAGGTAAAGCTACTATGTGTTCCATTAAAAGCAATGCCTTCACTGATAATAAGGCAGTTTATGGTAGTGCTCTACAGTTTTGGGGCGATGTTGAAAAATGTAATATTTCAAATAGTGTTACAGGTAAGGACGGTGCATATTCTGAGGTTGGTGGTGCAGTAACATTTGTTGGTAAAGTTTCTGATACTATAATTGGAGGGTATTTTAAGAAGAATGCTGCAAAATATGGTGGTGCAATCTATTTCGGATCTGAAGTTTCTAATTCTGTTATAAATGCTAATTTTGATGAAAATACTGTATCTGGTAATGCTACTGATGATGAAGCTGCTGGCGGAGCAATAATGTTCAATTCCACAGTTTCTGACACTACAATTAATGGTAAATTTACAAATAATAAAGCATTAGGTAATGACGGATGGGCTGGTGCAATATGTTTCCTTGCACCTGTCAATAATATTAAAGTTTATGGTGAGTTTACTAGTAATACTGCAAGTAAATCCGGTGGTGCACTCTATTTCATCGAAGACCTTCAAAATTCCATTATTTCTGCTAATTTTGGAAGTAATAAGGCGTATGGTGGTGCAGGCGGTGCAATCTTGATAAATAAAACTGATAATACTAGTTTTTCTGGTTTTTTCCAAAGTAATTCTGCATCTGCTCATGGAGGAGCAATTTATAGTTATGATGTTATGTCTAATTCCAATATTTCTGCTAGATTTGAACAAAATAGGGCGAATAATGGTGATGGTGGTGCAATTTATGCATTTTATCTTTCTCATATTAATATTACTGGCCTATTTAATGCAAATCGTGCGAATTATGGAGGGGCAGTCTATTGTACAAGCATAATTGATTCTACTATTTCTGCTAAATTTAACAGTAATTCCGTTAAAGCAAGTGGTGGTGCAATAAATATAGATATTATTTCCCGTACTGATATTTTTGGTGAGTTCAGCGAAAATAGAGCAACGGTATTAGGAGGTGCAATCTTTAGTGGAAGTATATTAAATTCTGCTATTTCTGCTAAGTTCATTGGGAATAGAATATCCGGTAATAGTGGTGTGGGTGCTGCCATTTATTCAATTGTTGCTAGGGATAGTATTTTTTCTAACTGTGATTTTATAGGTAACTATGCCAAAGGAGGTATTGTTTATATTGAAAGTGTTCCCTATGTTTGCTTAAATTTAATATTAAATAACAATACTTTTTTAAATAATAATAATTCTAAAATTTATTTTAATGCTTTAGATTATTCTAATGTAAACTTTAACTGGTTTGGATCTAATGCGTCCAATTATGATATAAGGCCAATTGAATCTAATTTTGTATTTACCGATTGGTTGTTCTTGAATGCTACATTGGATTACAGTTCATTTTTAAGTTCCAATACTGTTGATGTTTTATTTAAATTATACAGGTATAATCGGTTCTCTGGAAAGATATCTGAATATGACAATGATCAATTTAAACATCTTAATTTTACAATAACTTCATCAAATGGTAAGGTTAATAAAAGTATTGTTAAATTGGGAGAAACTGTTAAATTCACTCCTGATAATAAGAAACCCGGTTTTGTAACTGCAAAAATAGAAAATGCATATTATACAATCAAAATTGGTGTAAAAGGCGACTTTGATGCATTGCAGGAGTTAATAGATAATTCCACATCTCCGGTTATTAATCTGGAACGCAGCTATGATTATAATCTCTTTGATAGGATGACTGAAGGAATTGTAATTAATAAGCCTGTTACAATTAATGGTAATGGTTTTGCAATTGATGCTAAAGGAAAATCAAGAATATTTAACATTACTTGTGATAATGTGGAAATAAAAAATATAACTTTCCTGAATGCTAATTCAGAAGGTAGGGGTGGTGCTGTATTAATTAATGCTAGTAATGTTTCTGTTTCTAATTGTATTTTTATGGATAACTCTGCTGGTGAGGGTGTTGTCTATTTTGATACTGCTGATGGCATACACAGTAATTTGAAAATCAATAACAATATCTTTTTAGATAATGGTGTTTGTGAAATTTCTTTCGATGAAATTGATAGTAATTCTAATGTGGATTATAACTGGTTTGGAAATAATGCAACCAATTATGATGTCCAACCAAAAACCACTAATATAAATTTAAATAATTGGTTGTTCTTAAATGCTACATCAAATTCCAGTTCAATTACAGCTTTTGAATCACCAAACGTGTTATTTAAGTTGTTTTTATATAATTTAACTTCTCAAAGGATATTGGACTATGATAATTCGGAATTTGAAAATCTTGATTTGAAAATTACTGCAATAAAAGGTAATGTTGATAGAAATATTGCGAAATTTGGAGAAAATATTAAATTCACTCCAACTAGAGGAGGAAATGCTAGTGTAACTGCAAAAATAATGGATTCATATGTAACTATTGAATTTTATGTTATTAAAGGGGATTTTGATCGATTACAGGATTTGATTGATGATGCAACATCTTTAGTAATTAATTTAACACGTAACTACACTTACAATGAATTTGATAGTATAACTGAAGGGATTATTATAAATATACCGGTTATAATTAATGGTAATGGTTTTGTTATTGATGCTAAAGGCAAATCAAGAGTATTCAACGTTCAAGCAACTGATGTAATCATTGAAAATCTAACTATTAAAAATGCTAAATTTAATGGTGACGGAGGAGCAGTATATTTTGCCCAATCCGGTATGGCGATAAATTGTAATTTTACTGATAACAAAGTAACTGGAGATTATAGTCAGGGTGGTGCAGTTTACTTCTATGGGGATGGTAATGTAACAAATTGTAATTTTACTGATAACACTGCTAAGTTTGGTGGTGCAGTTTACTTTAATAGTAATGGTGATGTAACAAATTGTAATTTTACTAACAACTCTGCAACCTCTGAGGGTGGTGCTATAAGATTCAATAGTGAAGGTACTGTGACAAATTGTAATTTCACTAATAACTCCGCAACTGCTCATGGTGGTGCAGTTTACTTCCTTAATAATGGTGAAGTGACACATTGTAATTTTAATAACAACACTGCAAACTCTGGTGGTTTTGGTGGTGCAGTTTACTTCTATGGGGATGGTACTGTAACAAATTGTAATTTTACAGACAACACTGCAAACTCTGGTGGTGGTGCAGTTTACTTCCTTAATAAGGGTGAAGTGTTAAATTGTAATTTTAATAATAACATAGCAGAGGCATTTGGTGGTGCAATTTATTTTGCTGGTGATTCTACTGGTGAGGTGTTAAATTGTAATTTTACAGACAACACTGCAAATTATGATGGTGGTGCAATTTATTTTGCTGTGGGTTCTAATCGTGAAGTGTTAAATTGTAATTTTACAGACAACACTGCAAAACATGGTGGTGCAATTTATTTTGCTGTGGGTTCTACTGGTGAGGTGTTAAATTGTAATTTTACAGACAACACTGCAAATTTTGATGGTGGTGCAATTTATTTTGCTGGTGATTCTACTGGTGAAGTGTTAAATTGTAATTTTACAGACAACACTGCAAATTATGGTGGTGCAGTTTACTTCCTTAAAAATGGTGAAGTGTTAAATTGTAATTTTACTAACAACACTGCAAATTATGATGGTGGTGCAATTTATTTTGCTGGGGGTTCTACTGGTGAAGTGTTAAATTGTAATTTTAATAACAACTCTGCAAACAGTGATGGTGGTGCAGTTTACTTCAATAATAATGGTGAAGTGTTAAATTGTAATTTTAATAACAACTCTGCAAACAGTGATGGTGGTGCAGTTTACTTTAATAGTAATGGTGATGTGAGAAATTGTAATTTTAATAACAACTCTGCAAACAGTGATGGTGGTGCAGTTTACTTTAATAATTTTAAAAGTAATGGTGATGTGAGAAATTGTAATTTTACTAACAACTCTGCAAACCGTAGTGGTTTTGGTGGTGCTATTTGGATTTCTTATGGTACTGTTGAAAATTGTAATTTTATTAACAACTCTGCTAGATATGGTGGAGCTATTTACTTTTTTGAAGGAGGTAATGTAATAAAATGTAATTTTACTAACAATCAGGCAGCAAGGGCTGGTGCTATTATCTTCGAGGACTATTCAACTGGTAATGTAATAAATTGTAATTTTACTAACAATCAGTTGGATGGTGCTATCTATTTTGGAGGTTCTGGTTTTGTAACAAATTGTAGTTTTACTGATAACACTGCTACCTTTGGTGGTGCTATCGAATTTAGCGGTTTTGGTTCTGGTTTTGTAACAAATTGTAGTTTTACTGATAATAAAGCAAATTTTGGTTCTGCAATTTACTTCAACAAATATAATTCAGCAGATAATACTTTAACTATTTCTAATTCTATTTTATTAAACAATAGGGCAAATGATAAAACTTTAGATGTTGTTAAAAATGATAATAATATTACAATTACTTTCACTGGTCAAAATAATCTTTTAAATGCAATTTATTCTGAAGGAGATGTTAATTTTACTAATGTGACCTATTGGGGAGCAAACGGAAAAACAAACTCTGGCAATTCAACTATTGAGCTATTCCAATCCAATAAGGAAGCTGGTCAAAACATAACCATTGCAGTAATTGTTAATGACAAACTTGTTTTTAATGATGTTAAAGTCACAGACGAGAATGGTACAATTGTTTTAGACATAAATGCTGGTGAGAATTATTACATTACTGCTCGCCACAATACAGATTCATACTACACAGAAGCTGAAAAAACAATCTCAAACATGACATTCACTGTGAGTGTCACTTCACAGACAACCACCAACAAGACTGTAAACATCACTGCAAAATCAAATATTAAACCTGAAGTCATGCCAGGTAAATTACTATTTATCTTGCCAAATTGCACTGAAATTAATGCAACTTGTGCTTCTGACGGAACATGGTGGGCGGTTCATACATTTGATAGCATTGGAGATTATGAGGTTAATGCTTCATATATTGGTTTGGATGGTGTAAATATCAATAATGCCACTATAACTATTAACTTAATCGAGGCAAATGTCAGTGTTGATCAATCTGCAATCAATCTCTTTGTTGGTGAAAACGCCACTGTTCATGCTACAGCAACACCTGATGGCTTAAAGGTTAACTTCTCAACCAATGATTATGACATCATATCTGTTGATAAGGATGGAAACATTATAGCTTTAGGTGAGGGTAATGCCACAATTACTGTCAGTGTTGGTGATAATGTCGTCTATACATATGATTCTGTTACTGTCAATGTTACTGTGGCTAAAGTCCCTACGGAAATTAAAATTACAAATAAAACACTTGATTTAAAAGTAACTGAGGAAATTGATGTTGGTGCTAGTTTAAATCCTAAAGATGCGCCTGTTGATGAGTTAATTTACACATCAGGTGATGAAAATGTTGTTAAAATTAAAAACTCTAAGATAATTGCTGTTGGTGAAGGTAGCACTGTTGTTACTGTTTCATTTAAAGGCAATAATAAGTATGCAGCTGCTGAAAATAAAACAATTAAAGTTTCAGTTGGATTAAATGATGCAAGTGTAAATGTTTCTAAGAATGTGTATTATATGCATGTGGGTGATAATGCTACCATTCATGCTACCGCAACACCTGGTAGTTTAAAAGTTAATTTCTCAACCGATGATTATGATATTGTATCTGTTGATATGGATGGAAACATTATGGCTCTTGGTGAGGGTAATGCCACAATTACTGTCAGTGTTGGTGATAATATTGTCTATAAATATGATTCTGTTACTGTCAATGTCACAGTGACTAAAATTCCTGTTGAAATTAAAATTGCAAATGAAACACTTAATTTGAAAGTTAAAGGTATTGCTGATTCTGCTGCTAGCTTAATACCTTCTGATGCGGGTAATCCGACATACATTTCCAGCAATGAATCTGTTGTAATTATAAATAACGGTCAGATTGTTGCTGTCGGTGAAGGAACTGCTACTGTTACAGTTTCATTTGCAGGCAATGAAAAATATCTTGCTGCCAAGAATAAGACAATCACCGTCAATGTTGAAGGTGCTTTAAAAGATGCTAGCGTCAGTGTTGATGCTTCTTCTGTGGATTTGAAGGTTGGTGAAAACTACACAATTTATGCCACAACAACTCCGGATAACTTGAATGTAACATACAAATCAAGCGATGAGTCCGTTATCACAGTTGATAATGGCTTTATTGTTGCTGTAGGTGAAGGTAATGCAACTGTGACTGTAATTGTTGGTGATAATGAAGAATATGCATTAAATTCCACTGTTGTCAATGTTACTGTTAGTAAAATTCAGACTGAAATTATTATTGCAAATAAAACTCTTGATTTGAAAGTTAATGAGGAAGTTGATGTTGGTGCTAGTTTAAATCCTAAAAATGCTCCTGCTGGTGAGTTGGTTTATGAGTCAAGTGATGAAAGTATTGTTAAAGTTGAAAATGCTAAGATTATTGCTCTTAAACAAGGCATTGCTGTTGTTAATGTTTCATTTAAAGGCAATAATAAGTATGCAGCAGCTTTAAATAAAACAATAAAAGTCTCTGTTGGCTTAAATGATGCAAGCGTC
>NZ_CACWVY010000010.1:2238-109608 GCF_902764455.1 uncultured Methanobrevibacter sp. | reverse complement strand
GTCAATGGGAGATAGCTTGGTAAACCTTATGTTGAAAAAAAACATAACAGCCCAAGAACAAATTACAAAAATGGTACAAACATTAAGTAATAGACTATATAACTAAAAAATGATATGACAAAATATCCTCATCTAAAACTAATTAAAAGAATTATATAAAAGTGAGTGCATTAAAATAAGTTAATCAATGCCTACAACATGAAAAACATGCTCGAACAAGTAGACACTGAATAATCTCATTTATCAAAATTAGAATTTAAGTACCCAGAAGTGGACTTTAAACTCTAATGGGTATTATGAAATAAATTATATATAAAGTTTATTATTTTTTAATTTATAAATTGCAGGAAGTGTTCTTTACAGATAAACAAACCCAAACATAACCCATTAAGGCTATCGATAAACAATCACCACAATATTGAAGATTCCTACAATTTAAAGGAGAAATCATTTATGCATCGGATTAATTATAAATAATCCATATGATAACAAATGCCATACCCCACGTTATAATGGTGTATATGAGCATTGCGACCCAAAATTTCTTTTGGATACCCATAAGGATTCCTCCATTTTGATAAATGAGATTTGCCAATTAGAAAGTTCATTAGAACAGATGTTCTAAATTCCCACACAGGCAATATTATCTTGTTCGGAATAATACCTCCCCCTATTGGATTAAGAGTTTGATTATCCCCATATTTAATTTTTATAGCATAAATAATTTTATTTTAGGTTATACTCAACTAAAAATTGCTTTTATTGTGTAAAAAGTAATTAATACTATAAAAATGTAGAAAAAGCGAATATAAACTATTAATGAAATTTTTAAGCCCTGAACTTGATAGAATTAAGAAATGTTTAAAAACTGACAGACACTTAAACATTAAGTGAAAGATTGGAAGGTAAAACCTTTTAGAGGTTTAGCCTACAAGCTCTTGTCGCCACAGGTGACGACTTTCCATAATTTATTATGGCCAATTAGGTGACTGTAGGTTCTTCATTCTTCATATACTCTTTTTATACTTTTATTTTGAATTAAATCAATGAATTCACTATTGTTTCACGATAGCATGCACTAACATCTGCAGGTAATGTGTTTGTAGTTCTTAATTATTACCATACATACAAAGTGTATGAATAATCACCATATGACCTTGAAGCCACTGAAACCTCACGAGCATTATCAAAATTACCTGATGAGGCCAATACTTTTCCTTTCAATTTATTATTTTCACAAAACTTATAATTCGTTAATTTATAGCCATCCAGTTTATCCCTGCAAATGTCTGAAACTTCGTTAACGGATTTTTTTGAATTTCTATTATCCTTTAAAATTGATGAAATTTCACCCAAAAAGCTCTGGTCTGTGAAATTAATTTTTCTAGACAACAGCTCCATCGTGTCCTGAGCCGATTTTACATCATGTGTTTCATAAGAATAATCAGGACCAGGAATTGATATTACAGTATTAACAACCAATACTACCGCTAAAAGAATAAAAACTGCAAGTATTGACTCAATTAAATAAAAGCTTCCTTTCTCATCTGTCATGAGTTAAAATTGGAAGTTGAAGTAAATAAAAAATAGGGAAGTGCGATTATATGCTTTTGTGCAAAATCGCAGATTAAAGTTAAAAAATATTAATTTTTTTATTGTCCACGGATATGTTTAATAACCTTATCCTTTTTAGCAATAGCTGCATCTGAAGCTTTTTGAACTTTTTCTTTCATTTCTTCAAAGTCTTCAGGAGTTGTTTCACCAACAAGCTTTTTAATTTTTGTATATGCGGCTTCTCTAAATAAAGGAACAAGTTTTTCCTCAGTTGAATCCTCTTTAATCAATATTGGCTCGCCGGAGTTGTTGACCTCACCAATTTCAGATATTGCAACATCATATTTGGCTACTGCCTTTTTAATGTCTTCAACAATTTCAGGAGGTGCGATTAACATTAACGAATCGGTTGACACACCTAATGGGTCAATGTTTAATGTTTCAAGCATGTTCAATACATTTGGAGCAACCATCTGTCTAATTTCTTTTTCATAAAACTCAAGACCTACTCCTGTTGTATTTGAGATTTCATGAGCATCTCCTCTAAGACCACCATTTGTTACGTCAGTCATTGCATGAATATCCTTGACCAGATCAGCTTCAAACAATGCATGTGATGCCTGAACAAAATTAACATTCATAGTATCCCACACAACATCAAAGAAACCGTTGTAAAGAGCTGTAGTTGTTATTGTTCCTCCACCTGAACCTTCTGTTAAAAGAATTATGTCTCCTTCAGTTGCGCCTTTTCTTGCTGTTGGAGGATATGCGGATACTCCCACACTTCCGACTGCGGATACAAATCTGTCACCTAAAACCATGTCTCCGCCGACACGAAGAGTACTTCCTGCAACGATTGGAACATCTACAAGTTCGGATACTGCTGCAACACCTGCTGTAAAGTCAAATATTTTTGCAACATCACCGTCGTCTGCAAGGTGAACATCACTTAAGATTGCAACAGGGTCAGCTCCCATTACACAGACGTCTCTAAGAGTTGCTCTTGTTACATGAAAACCGCCCAAGAACGGATATTCACTTAAACGTGAGTGTATTCCGTCAACTGCAGTTGTAATATAAACTTCATCATTTTTAATTGGAGCTTTAACAACACCACCGTCATCCTGTTCTGAAGGATTGACCAAAGAGGCAGTGTTTGTTGATGATACAATTTCAGCTATTTTCCTGTGTACGAAAAAGTCACCTGCACCCCGGGATCCGACTCCCATCTCACCCATAAGCACATCTGCCTTATTTACACTGGCAATTTCTTTTAAGAATTCATCATCACTTTGTCTAAGTTTTAGTGTTGTTCCAACTTCATCAATTACTGCTTTTGCCATTTCTAATGAATTTTCTTCATTGATATTTTTGTATTCTCTTATCCTTACAGCTAAAATTTCTGCTAGATCATCATAGTCATAATCATCAATTCTAGCCCTTACAAAGCCTTCAATATCCATATTTAAATCTCCAATTCAGTAAAATTTTTTAAAATCTTAAGTCCTGCCTTTCCGCTTTTTTCCGGATGAAACTGTGTTGAAAACAGGTTGTTTTGAGACAAACTGGCTACAACTTCGCCTCCATACTCACAGGTTCCGGCAATTATGCTTTCATCATCAGGAATTACATGATAAGAATGAACAAAATAAAAGTATTCTCCATCTATGCCATCTAAAATTGGTGAGCTGTTTTTAACATTCAATTTATTCCAGCCCATGTGAGGTATTTTAACTCCTTCAGGGAGCAATTCCACATGACCTTTAAACAAATCCAGTCCTTTAACGCCAGGCGCTTCTTCACTTTCACTCATTAACACCTGCTGGCCAAGACATATTCCCAAAAATGGTTTGCCGTCATGGACATGTTCATAAATAACATCTTCAAAGGGTTTTAAATTCTCCATAGCGCTTCCAAATGCTCCAACACCGGGAAGAACCAGATAATCACTGTTCGCAATAACCTCCTTGTCATCAGTTATTCGATAGTCTATGCCAATCTTTTTAAATCCATTTGAAATGCTTTTTAAATTTCCGCTTTTATAATCTATAATTGTAATCATTCGTTTAACCATCCAATAGCTGCTCTAATCATTCCGCCAAAGTCTGAAAGTACTATTTCATCAGTTCCTAAAGTTTTTGAGTGGGCATCCAATTCTGCAACAACGTGAGTATATCCCAAATCTTTAAGAGGTTCCACCAAACGTGGCCCGTCAGTAATTGCAACAGATTCCGTGTCAAAATCTTCAATTGGAAATGCATGAGGCACACCAAATACCACAATTAAATCCAAATCCTTATCTTTCAGATAATTTGCCGCCACATCAGCGGTAATCGGATATTCATCAAGCCCTCCGGTAATGCAGTCAATTTCCATAGGAAGTTCCTCTTTGATATTTTTTGCATGGCCTCTGATTCTTGGCAAACCTATGTTTTCATCCAGATTAGCTACAATAACCGGCTTGTTGTCAGCGTTAATGTCAGTGTAGTTAAAGTTAATGATATCTGCAAAGAGATATGCTGTTTCTTTTTTGGCATTATGGACAAAAGCCACTTTTTTACCATCCTTAATGGCGCCGACAACTATTTTTGCAACTTTTTCCTTTGAATCTCCGAAGTTAGGTTTAATGTATTTTCCCTGTGCCATTCCACGGGTTTTTTCAACTTCTGTTGCCTTTTCAAGCATTTGAATTTGTCTGTCGGCTTCCTGCTGAGGTATCACTCCGCATTCAACAGCAGATTCCAGAACCATTATGGCCCCAACAGTATTGTCGCCTTCCCCTGATCCCCCATGGGATTCAACAGGAATTACAGTACAAGGCAAGTCGGCATTAGATATAGCCTCTTTTAAATCTTCACCGATAATCATACTTGCACAGGTACCTACAACACCCATCAATTTTGGATTAAACATGTCATAAGCCTTAACTAAAGTTTCTTCAAGTTTTTCGCCTGCACCTAATATAAAATCATTTTCTGCCATTGCTGTTGTTAGAACTCTAACGCCGTCACTTTCTAAAAGCCTGCCAGTTCTAAAACAGCAACCGTTCGGCCCGTGCATAACAATAACATCAACGTTCATGTCCCTTAATGTGTAAAGAGATGCTGCAATTGGACTTGGTCTCGGATGCATTTTTTTATCAACTCACAAATTTTAATAAATAATTATTTAAAATTTGTTGTTAATAAAATTAATTAACTTATTATAGGGAGATTGTTTTTATGAAACTTGATAAAAAAATTTTAGAGGAAAAAATCAGAGAATACCGGGAATTTAAAAGTTGTTCCGAGTCTACTTTAATGGCTCTTTGTGAAACAGCCAACGTCGATATCACACAGGCAGAAATGGTGAAACTGGCCTGCGGATTTGCAGGAGGAATGGGCGGAACATTTGATGAAGGAACATGCGGTGCCGTTACAGGTGCATTAATGGCCAACGGATTAATATTGGATGACCCTTCAGAAATTAAAGCCAATGCAAAAGAGATTTTTAACGCATTTAAAGCAGAATATGGAAGTGTCTGCTGCGGTACAATAACAAACAACGGAGAAGACAAATCCCCTTGTGTTGACTGCTGTGTATTTATTGCAAACAAATTGGCTGATTTACTTGATAAATAGTTATTCAGAAGAATTTGAGCATTATGATTTTTAAGGAAGACTTTGAAAAAGAAGTTGAGAAATGTGAAAGCACGCCCACATTGAAGAGGAAATAACAGATCCGACATTAATAGAAATAGACAGACTTTTTGGCGTTGCAGACCATTTAAGCATTAATCATTCCCAAAAACATCATAATACTCTTTTATATATGTCAATCAACACCGCAACGATTGTACTCTGCTTTCTTATATACGATGAGGTCGAACAGCACCTGATGATTTTTGCGATAATGTTTTTAATCATAGCGCTGTACTATCTTTACAAACGCTCACAAAAAGAAAGCTTTCACAAAAAATATATAGATTACCGAGTGGTTGCAGAAACGCTTCGTGTTAAATATTATCTCATGAAATCAGGGACAGAACAGTCTGTAAGCGAACTTTTACCATGGTTTACAGATATAAGAATTCCAATGATTAAAGAAATTCTTTCAGAATTGCCTAAAACATCCGCAACTAATGAACTTATTAAGGAATGTTGGGTAATAGACCAGAAAAATTATCACAAGAACGCATACAAAGATGCTAAATCCAAAAAACAAAGAAACGACCGCTGGGAAAAAATTGCATTATATGCAACCGTATCTGTTTACGGATTTACACTGATTTTTGAAATCTGCATGTTATTTTCACCTGCAAACACAGACACTGCGAATCAGATTCGTACAATACTGAAAATTGCAGTCGGTCTTTCATCGGTAGTGACAATATTGCTTGCAAACTACTATGGAAAGATGTCTCTTTCAAGCAAAAGCCAGGAATATTTGAGAATGTTCTGGCTGTATGAAAGGATTGAAAATGAAATGGAAACAAAAGGCGAAAGTGATGAGATAATCATCTATCTGGCAAAGCAATTTTTAATTGAAAATGCCATCTGGTATTCGCACCAAAAGAAAAATGAAGCAGATTTCGTTGTTGAATAATAATCCTGATACTTCAAGCATCACCTATGAAAATAATTAACGGGAAATTACATTAACGAAAAGCATTTGAAAAATCAAAGCTGATTAAGATTGGGGATATATATGCCCAAAGCCAAAACAAGTCATTAAAGCAAAATCTCAGCCGTTAATGTTAACTAATTCATAGTTGTTTTTAACTTGTTGATTGTGTATCTTGCATATGTGAAGTTTAAAATTGACGCTAGCATCCTACCTACAGCAAGACCCATCCAGATACCAGTCAAACCCCAGTTAAATACAATTCCAAAAAGATAAGTGAAACTTACAGTAAAAATCAGTTCCCTTATGATTGTCCATGCAAGACTTGTTGTTCCACGGCCGATTCCCTGGTATAAAAAACTTGAAGGCATACCGATTCCAACCAGAAGCAAACCGAATGAAGCAATCCTTAGGAAATTAGTAATTTCCGGAATTAACGGAGCAGTTTCAGGAGTATATGCAAAAATCATTGATAACTGAGGTGCAAATATTACAAGTATCATTGTAATTACCACTGAAATCATAAGTGCGAATTTGGTACCGTAAATATGGGTTCTTGAAAGATAATCCCAATTTCTAGCACCATAAGCACTTCCGCTGACAGCGGCAACCGCACTTGCAATTGCAGTTAAAGGCATTATACCGAATAAGTACAATCTTTGGCCTGATGTGAATGCCGCAATACCATATTCACCGCCGATTGATGAAATAAATATTAAATAGAAGCTCATTGCAAGAGACATCATGAACATATCCAGAGAAGCAGGAATACCCACTTTTAAAATATCTTTGGCAATTTCCCATTCAAACTTAAAATCCCTCAGATTGACATCGACATAAGTGTCTTTTTTTATTAAAATCCAGTACATGATAACAAATGCAGAACCCATTGAACTTACGATTGTTGCAAGGGAAGCTCCTGCTGAACCAAGATTTAAAACATAAATGAAAATAGGATCCAAAATAAAATTCAAAATCACAGAAACGATAATAGCATACATTGCCCTTTTCATATCACCTTCACCACGAAGAATACCGCTTGCGCCGTTTGCAAACATGAATGCGAACAATCCTGAAAACAGAGGAGTTGCATAGTTGATTGCTTCAACCAGTGACTGGTCGTTTGCACCGTAAGTCTCAAGCAAAGGCTTTTGAATTAAAAGCAATGTTACTGTCAACACAATTGAAGCTAGTAAAAATATCAAAAGAGAATGAGCTGCCGATTTACTTGCCTTTTCATGATTTTTAGCTCCGACAGCACGACTGATACTGCTTGTTGCACCGTTTCCAAGTCCAACACTAAATCCATTTAAAATCATGAAAATAGGAGTTACAAAACCAATACCTGCAATAGCCGCCTGACCGAGCCCTGCAACCCAAACACCATCAATAATATTATATGATGCTGTTAAAATCATTGATATCATAATGGGAATTGCTAGTTTTTTAATTGCAATTTCCGGCTCTCCCCTCATTAACTCGACATTTTTATTAGCCATATTTATCAATGTTAAATATACACTTTATATAATATAAGCCTATTTATAAATGAAAATCCATTCAATTAAATGAGAGTTTCAGACAAAAGTATTCTTAATTTAACTGGAACTGACATTAACATCAAGCATCTGAAAAATCAAAGTTGATTAAAAACAAGGATATATATCCCCAAATCAAAATAGGCTAAAAATGGCTAAAACATAGCCGTTAATGTAAAAAATCTAAAATTCAAGCTGCTCTGCAATGCACATTTTACAAACTGCATTTGGAGATTCAAGATTTGCATCCTTTACAGGACAATAGAATTTTCCGTCTTTTTCTTCAACTTCCAAAGATCCTGGAAAGGGAGTGCCTACCGGATGAATCGGTTCCTCCAAAACAAATGTGGTATACAGTGAAATAATTCCATATATTAACGGAAATTTAGTTTTTGAAGTGAATGATTCCACATCATGATATGATTTCAATGTAGCAACCGCATCGATGAACTCTTCCTTATTAACTTTCTTGTCATGATGGGTATTATCGCTGTGAACATCCTTGATGCGGCCCAAAAAATATTTGGCATAAACGCCGTGACTTTTCTTTTTATAGCTGTCCTGAACGTATTTGCTTTCTTCCATCATTTCCGCATTAACTGCCATCAAATCGAATACTGAAATGGTTTCGCAATATTTTTTTAAGATATCAAGAATAGACTGTGAAGAGACATATTCCTCACCGGAAATCACATTTGAAAAATCATCATACATTTCACTGCCGTTCATAGAAATAATTATAATTCCAATAAATAAAAAATTTTCCAACAAATTAATCAGTGAAAAACTTTATAAATTAATCCATATAAAAATTACATTAATTGAAAAAAATGGAAGAAAAAATATGTTAAAAGCAATTATTGGAGCAGTATTGTCCTTTTTAGTTCCAGGTTTGGGTCAAATTATTGCTAATAAATATAAGACTGGAGTAATATTTTTAGTCATATGGATTTTACTAGGCGTTATTGCAACATTCATATTCCAACACTGGATTGTCAGAATTATTGACTTATTATTCTGTATATTTGCAGCGTATGATGCTTATGTAAGACTTAGATGAAAAATTAATCTAATTTTTCATTAACACTTTTTTTTAACACCACAAGCTAAATTAAAAAACAAACACCCAACAAAATTACTAAAAGAACAACATTTAAAATCGTGAATACAAATAAATACTTAATTTTAAAATCCTTATGCTCACGGACAATGATTTTATAGGAAATCAGATTTGCCATAGATGCAATAAGGGTTCCAAATCCGCCCAGATTAATTCCTACAATAATAGCTTCATAGTTATTGCTGAAACCGCTCAGCAGAATTGCAGCAGGAACATTGGAAATTATCTGAGATGAAACAACGCCGCATAAAACTTCATTGCCCGTTATCCACTGTTTAAAAAACAAATTAAAAAATGCAATGTTTTCCAGATTGCCAATCAGAATAAATAATGCAATGAAAGTTAAAAGCAGATAATAATCCACACCGAAAAATACCTTTTTAAAGAAATTTTCATGACTTACATTAACATTTTCCATTTTAGGATGTGAAATACTCTCTTTTTTAATAAAAAATGACAATGCAAACAGGAATATTGCAGACACTATGATATAAGGAAGAAGTATCATGAAAAAGGATTCGAATGGAATATTTGATGATGTGTACAAAACAATATTATGAGGAGCTCCAATAGGAAGGACCATACATCCGATATTGGCTGCAATAGTCTGTAAAGAGACTGTAAATATTATCAAATCAAGTCTGTCAACTTTTTCTAAAGCCAAAATAGCAAATGGCACAAATATAATTAACGAAACATCATTGGTAATAAATATGGAACTTAAAAAAACAATAAAAACCAAAAGCAATACAAGCTGACGGGTGTTTAGGATTTTAATCAGCAATCTGCGAACCAATAACTCAAAAATAGACAAATTTTTAAGAACTTCCACAATAAGCATGATTACAAAAAGCAATATGATTGTATCCCAATTAATGTAATTTAAATAATTAAAACTGGGTTTGACAAAAAAACAAGAAATAATGGCCAATATTAATGATATGACAAATATTATCTCATTTTTTGCAAAATCAGAAAGTTTCTCACTAAATTTACCCATTTTATCATTGCTTAATTAATCTGCATCCTCTTCCATAGTTTCCAAAAGAAAACTTACCGGACGAAATCCGTCATTGCAGGATATCATAGCTGATTTTTTATTTTTCATCCATCCATCGTAAAAATCACTGGCTCCGTTAGCCAATGCCAATACAAATGGTGAAAGGCTCTCCCAAGCACTATCACAGAAGTTATCAGGTTTCATCCAGCCATTTGCAATGAAAACCTGGCCTTCATCAACATCACACTCATGTTCCAGAGGATTTTCGTATTTTTCAATCAAATCATCATGCCTAACTTTTCTCATGACGGTAATCTTAACTTTTTTCATTTAATATCTCCAAATCGCTTTTTTCATATTTGTTATGGCCTTTAAGAGATTTTTTGTATTTCCAGCATTTAATTGCATCATCCAATGACTTATCATCATTGTTCTGGAAGAAATCCCTAATGTATTGATTATACTGAAACTGTTTGCCTATTTCAGTTTTTTCATTTGAATTTTGAATTTCATGATATGCCGCAACTGCATCACGATAGGTTTTATCAGGATTTGATTTCAGCCATTTTTGAAATTTAACCTTAAATTTAAAGCCAGAGCCTATTTCTTTTTCAAAAAATAATCTTTTATCTTCACTGCACTTAAAATTTTCACCCAATTTAGAATCCAATGTAATTTCAGATGTTGCTTTAATTGAAGATTTCTTTACAACCGGTTCTTCTAACTCTTCACCGGTTTTTAAATAATGAACAATACGGTTTTCCAAATCTTGCTTGCTGCCGCTTACTTTTAATCCTTCGGATTTGCAAAAGTCTTTTAGCTCTTCTTTTAAAAAATAGTATTGAGCGAATTCTTCGGGATTTAACTCCTTAGTTAATTTTACCATGAAAATCTTAAAAATAAAAAAAGTAGAGGATTTAACCTCTAGTCACTATACTGATAATGTCTCCGTCCTGGAGCTCATAATCACTGGCTACACGCATTTTCTTTCTTGCATCAACTGCATGCATGAACTTGTCTCCGATATCTGTGTGGACAATATATGCCAGTTCCTTAGGTGTTGAACCTTTAGGAACCAGAAATCCATCAGGCAGGACATTACCTTTCTGGTCAGTATATTTATTCTCATCCTGAACAGGATATACGACAATCCTGTCTAAGAGTTCAAAAATTCCATAATTTAAAGCATCCTGTACACCTGTACTTCCATAAACATCCAAAATGTTTGTCTGAATATATTCAAGAGCTTTAAGTTGATTTGGATTTAACTCGTCAGGTTTTAAAATGTCAAAATGATCATCACCAGACATATAGCTGATTAAACCAGCTTCAGCAGCCCTTACAAGAGCAATTTCAGATTCTGCAGAAGTTGCAATAACATTCGGATATTTTTCTTTGATTCTTTCTATGTTTTCCTTTGATGTAGGCAGGTCGGCTTTGTTTGCAATAATCATCATCGGTTTTGCAATGTGCAGGATATTTCTTGTAAGTTCAATCAGGTCTTCTTCTTCCCATTTATTGTAATCAGGCTCAACTGTTCTTTTTGCTTCAATAATATCTTCAATAGCTATTCCGGTACCTGACAGCTGGTCATACAATACTTTTGCAATATCCAAGTGTTCAGCACCTACTTTTCTTATGAGCCTTACCCAATTTTTGGACAATATTCCATACATCCACATTACGATTTCATTTTCCAAAAATTCCAAATCATCAAGAGGATCATGACTTCCAGGGTCAACCGGATTTCCTTCAAGGTCTGTTGAACCGGAAGCATCAATAACATTAATGAATACTTTAGCTTGCATTAAATCGTCTAAAAACTTATTACCTAATCCTTTTCCTTCATGTGCTCCAGGAACCAATCCTGCAACATCAATCAATTCAATCGGAAGTAATCTTTTTCCATCAATACAAATTGAATTGTGAGGATTGCATGTAACACCCAATTCCTTACATGGACAATCTTTAATAACATGCGCAACAGCCTTGTTTGCATCAATTGTTGTAAATGGATAATTTGCCATTTCCACAGCAGATGCTGTTGCTGAATTGAAAAAAGATGATTTTCCAACATTTGGTTTTCCACAAACTGCAATTTGAAGCATAATAATCACTTTTATAATAACATCTAAATGTATGTATTTAAAATTATAAATAGTTTCAGAAATAATTATTATAATAATGAAAGACGAAGATGTTGAACGTCCGCAAGGCATGAAAATCCGCCAGGGAATTCAAGACGCAATTACATTTTCACTGCCGGACAAAAAGTTTAATGAAAAGGAAATAGATTTGGTCGAAATAGACATTGAACTAAAAGATTTAGGTTGGAATTTTAACAATTTCAGGATTTTAAATCTGACTGATATTCATTTAGGCCAATGGATTAATCCGGAATATTTGGATGAACTTGTAGATTACGTCAATACTTTAAATGTTGATTTGATTACATTGACCGGAGATTATTTTTCATACAACCTACATGATTATGATGAAAGCCTTGAAAAATCTCTGAAGAAACTTGAAGCCCCATACGGCAAATTTGGAGTTTTGGGAAATCATGACCATTGGATGAGTGCTGAAAAAATAAGGACAATATTTAAAAATTCAGAGATAGTTGACCTGAGCAATGATGTTTATACTCTTAAAAAGGGTGAAGACTGTCTAAATATCTGTGGTGTGGACAGCTGTACAGTCTGTGCAGACAACCTGGATGAAGTAATCGCTAAACTTCCAAAAGGTATTCCAAGCATTTTACTTGCTCATGAGCCAGATTTCGCCAATGAATCTTCCCAAACAGGATTATTTGACCTTCAGATTTCAGGCCATTCCCACGGAGGACAGTTTATAATTCCAAAATTTGAAACAACACCATTCAGAGGACCAAACTCAACAAAATATCCGGTTGGACTTTACAAAGTTGGAAACATGACTCAATACACAAGTAAAGGCCTTGGTACAAATTCCTTCAGAATAAGAATTAACTGTAAACCTGAAATTACAATAATTTCCTTGAAAACCAGTAAAAAACAACGAATTAAGATAGAATGATTAAAAATCGGATAATTTCTTCCCTAAGGACAATAATTACTACCGGATTAATATTCATATCAAATGTTGTCACCATATATGCAGTGGACTATATCAGTACGGACTTTACAGTTGGTCCATGGTATAATGCAGTAATAATTGTAATAGCAATAGCTATAGCCAACGCACTATTATGGCCACTATTCAGACGATTTTTAATGAAGATTATCATTTTTACGTTCGGAGTCGGTTCAATTTTATTAAACGGATTTGTTTTTTATATTGTGACATATTTTATTCCCGGAGCACATGCCGGATTTTACGGAATTTTCCAGGCCCCTATAATGATGGCAGTAGTCACCACATTCGTTACAAACATCACACACACCAACTATTATGACAGCTACATTAAAAATATTTTAAACTATGCATTAAAACAAAAAACACCCAGCCAAAAAGTTTCATCAGGACTTATAATGATTGAAATAGATGGTCTTTCCATAAATACTCTAAAAAAAGCGATTTCAAAAGGAGTCATGCCGAATCTTGAAAAGTGGATGGATGAAAAAACACATACTCTTAAAGAATGGGAAACCGATTTGTCCTCTCAAACCGGAGCCAGTCAGGCAGGAATACTGCACGGCAACAATAAGGATATTGTAGCATACAGATGGGTTGAAAAGGAAAATGACAATAAAATTATCGTTTCAGGAAAATTAAGTGATGCACCGAAAATTGAAAAGGTTATAAGCAATGGCAAAGGTTTACTTACGAATGGAATCAGCATTACTAACATGTTTTCAGGAGACAGTAAAATCCACACATTAACATCATCAAAATTAAGAGGATTTACCTACGTACACAATAATACATTAAATACAGTATTTTTGGATGCCTATCACTTTCAAAGAGTATTTGTGCTGTTTTTATGGGACATGCTTCTGGAAATCAAATCTCAAATAGCCAATTATGTGAAAAAAAAGCATCCCCGCCTTAGAAGAACAATTGTTTATGCAGCCGTCAGAGCGGGAGCTAATGTGGTTTTAAGAGAAGTTACAACAGATGTTTTAATAAGTGAAATACTGAAAGGAGATATTGACAGCGCATATGCAACCTATATGGGTTATGACGAAATAGCTCATCACTCAGGAGTTCAGGACAATGACGTTTGGGGAGCTTTAAAAAACATCGATTTGCAGTTTTCAATCATCAAATCCGCAATAGAAATGAGTGACAGAGATTATCAGATTGTTGTTTTATCAGACCATGGCCAGTCAAATGGAGCCACATTCAAACAAAGATACGGAATTACACTAGGAAACTATGTGAGAAGATTCCTTCCTGACGATATGAAGGTATTTAAAAATGAATATAATATTGACCACTTTAGAGATGCAGTAATTCCTGAAAATAAACAAATAAGAAACATTAAAAATAAATTTGGAAATATTTCTGATGATTTATTTGAAGATAGAAAATCACTGCAGGACATTAAAGAAAATATTGACAATATGAAGCCTGCAATTATTTTTGAAAATGAAAAATACGAAAAACTGAAAAAAAGTTATTCCAACAGCCTGGATTATATTAAAGGCCATGAAAGTATTGAAATAAGTACAAAAAAAGCAAAGAATTCTGAATTAATTGTTTTAGGTTCTGGAAACCTGGGCCTTATTTATCTTACACAATGGAAAGAACGCCTGAACTATGAGGAAATTGTAATGCTCTTTCCTGATTTGATTCCGGGTCTTGTAAAACATTCAGGAATCGGATTTATTTTGGTCAATTCAATAGCAAACGGAGGAATGGTTATAGGGCAAAATGGAATTTATTATTTGGACAGTGACAGAGTGGTAGGTGAAAATCCTCTTAAAGGCTTTGGAAAAAATGCCCCTAAACATCTCAAACGCCAGAATTCATTTAAAAATATGCCGGATATCATGGTCAACAGTTTTTATGATGAAAAACATAATGAAGTGTGTGCATTTGAAGAACTGATTGGATCACACGGCGGTCTTGGAGGAGACCAGACCCGACCGTTTATATTATATCCTTCACAGTGGCAGGACCCCGGCGAACTTGTCGGTGCAGAATCCATTTACAGATTCCTTAAAAAAGAGGAAGAAATCCTAAATTCTTGAAAGCCAATTATCAAGGATATCCTCAATATTTTCATCAAAACTTATTGTTTTATCTTTATTTTCAGGAATTGCATCAGGAAAACCTTTATTCAATCTAATCAATGTTGCATTTTGATTATCATAAGTCATCTGTTCAAAAGGATATCTTATAATTGCAGGTGTATTAAAACCGACACCGCATTCCAAAAAGACAATATTTCCATCAGCTTTTTTTAAAAAATCAGCGTAATTTTTATGCATTTCATGCCATTTTTCATCTTCAACAAATAAATTGTCCTTTCTTAAATTAAGATCCATCTCCTCACCGCAGACAGGACATTCAGGTACCAGTTCTTTCGGAATTCTGAAATTTTCAGTTTTGTCAAGCCATTCAAATACCTGTGATTTGTTCGGATATAATTTTTTGTGACATGCTTTAGAACACTGAAGCAACCCGTAATCGCCCTGTGTTGCAAATATTTTAGAATCGTCAAAACCGTTTATCCAAAACTGATGCTCCACATTGGTTGTTAAAACAAAATAATTCTTATCTTCAACCAGTTTCAATAGCTTTTGATATACGTCAGTCTTACCTACATCATATCTGTTTGCAAAAATATGTCTTGCCCAATAAGCCCATTTTTCCTCAGAGCTTTTAAATGGGTAAAATCCTGATGAATACATGTCAGTAAATCCATATTCCTCAATGAAATCATCGAAATATTTCCTAAACCTTTCTCCAGTATAGTCAATCCCTGCTGCAGTTGAAAGGCCCGCACCTGCACCAATGAGTATATAATCAGCATTATCAATAGCTTTTTTAGCTTTATCCAGTCTTTGTACAAATTTTTCCATGTTAATCTCCAAATAATAATTTTTTATAAGTTAAATATGCGTCTTGTGAAAATACATTAAAAATTACATGTTTTAAGGTAGTTTCATTTGATTTTAAATATTCTTCTACAGTTTTTGTTGCGATTTGAGCTGCCAAATCCTGTGGAAAATTAAACACTCCAGTTGAAATTCCGCAAAAGGCCAATGATTTCAATTTATATTCACTGGCAATCTCCAGACATGACTGATAGCAACCTTTTAGGGCATCGCAATCCTTTTTAGATGGTTTTTTGCCTTGAGGAATTGCAGGACCCACAGTGTGAATCACATATTTTGAAGGCAGATTATATGCCTTTGTGATTTTGGCCTTGCCTGTAGCTTCATCATGACCCTGCACCTGCATAATTTCATCGCAGTCCTGTCTTAACTGCAGACCTGCAGCAGAATGGATTACATTGTCAATGCAGTTATGCATCGGTATAAAACATCCCAATAGCTTTGAATTTGCCGCATTGACAATTGCATCAACCTTTAAAGTAACAATATCACCCTGCCAAAGCATTATCTTACCATTTACATCCTCAATATCATCAGCTGACGTCAAGTCTTTGCTTAATGTCTCGGCGGTTAAAAAATCATCCTGAATTTTTAAAAATTCATCAGAAACTTCACAAGGCATTCTTATATTCATCAGTGCGCGAAGCAAATTTCTTTTATCCTGATAATTTTCCGGAATGTCAATCAGCTCATCACGTTCATCTATCAGGTAATTAATCAAATAATCCAATTGTTCTTCCCTATTCATTTAACCCCCTCCTAATTCGTTAATATTAATTTATTTTCACTATTTAAATGATTTTTGTAACTTTTAGGAAACCATGTAACCAAAAAGTAACTAATATATAATAATTAATCCAAATTATCAATTATGGAAGGGAAAATTGTATGTCCTGTCGACAGAACCTTGAATTTAATCAACAAGAAATGGATGGTTCAAATTATCAGAGACATGTTTTTTGGAAAAAAGCACTTTAAGGAATTTAAAGAAGACAAGCCTGATTTGAGCAATAAAGTTTTATCAAATTGCTTAAAAGAACTTGAAAAGAACGGACTGATTGAAAAACAGGTTTTAAATATAAGTCCCATAACTACAGAATATTATTTAACTGAATACGGCAAATCCCTCAATAAAATCATCTACGAACTCGCCATGTTTACACTACAGAATGATAAAGACCATAGTTACTCCGACGAGACACGTGATGCCCTGAAAGAATCATTTAAAGAAACTTTAGAGATTGATGATTAAAATGGATGGTAAAATTTATATTATTGGAATCGGACCCGGCGCAAGTGAATATCTGACTAAAAAAGCGATTGATACTGTTAAAGCAAGTGACTACACCGTTGGAAGCACACGTGCAATTGATCTGTTTGATGATGTGCAAAATACAATCGCATTCAATGTAAAGGAACTGATAAACACCCTGAAAAAAGGAGTCCAGCTGGCATGTGACGGAAATACCGTGTCAATTTTATCAACTGGAGACCCCGGTTTTTCAGGAGTTTTAAATACTGTTTTAAGATTATCAGGTGAATTAAACTTTCCTAAAGAAAATATTGAAGTCATACCAGGAATCAGCTCCCTTCAGCTTGCGGCTGCAAGATGCCATATCCAATGGGACAATGCAAATGTAATGACCTTCCACGGAAGGGAAAACATTGAAGACATCCTGCCAGTCATAAACAATGGAAAAGTGACAATAGCACTTCCTTCAAGAAAGGTAAAGGACATGGCCCAATTCCTTATTGACAATGGCGTTGAAGCAGACAGGAAAGTTGTAGTCTGTGAAAGGCTGAGTTACCCGGATGAGAGAATTGTTGAGTCCACCCTGAAAGAGATTGCTTCAAGTGAATTTACCTATATGTGCATAATTGTCATATATTAGGATTATTTATCCTCTAAATTCATTTTAAAAGTCATTTACTATTTAATTTTAAAAATAAAGTTCATATATACAAGATTTCATACTTTAATTGTTGATTTTAAAAAATTGACAGTTAAGGTAGATTATATGAATAAAAAAATAAACGCCATATGTTTCATTTTCTTACTTCTGTTTTTAATTACGGCAGTATCTGCTGCGGATAATAGAAATGAAACATCACAAATTATATCACAACCTGATCCTCAAGAGGATTTATGTAAAGTTAATGTAGAAAGCAGCAACGAACTGAAGGCAATTAATGACGAGAAAATAAGTGCAGCGTCCACAGCTCCAAAAGCTGATGCGGCAAAGAAAAAGATTACGATAAGTGCTCCAAATGTGAATATGTACTATAAGGACGGAAGCAAATTTAGTGCAACTTTAAAATATCAAAAAAAGGTAATTTCAAACGCAAAAATTAAAATTCAAATCAACGGAGAGACATATACAAAAACTACGGACAAAACGGGAAAGGTTTCTTTAAATCTCAATTTAAAAAGTGGAAAATATACTGTTTTAACAAGCTGTAGCGGAAACAGTGAATTCCAGTCTGCAAGCGCTAAAAGCACAGTAACAATCAAAAGTACCATAAAAGCCAGTGATTTTACAAAATACTACAAAAATACAGCATCCTACACGGCCACCTTTTATGATAAAAAGGGAAAGGTAGTGAAAGACACTTCAATAAAGTTTAAATTAAACAGCAAAACATATTCTGTAAAAACAAACAAGAAAGGTGCTGCAAAACTTGCAGTTGATTTAAAGCCCGGAACATATAGCATTTCACTGACAAATTCAAAGACTTCAGAGACAATTACAAAAACAGTTACAATAAAATCTCTGATTGTCACAGATGACCTCACAGTCAGTGAAAACAAAAAGGCCAGATTCAATGTGAAAATTCTTGACAGCAGCGGAAAAGCGTCAGCCAAGCAGAAAGTAACAATAAAGGCAGCCGGCAAAACTTATACAAAAACAACAAACAGCAAAGGAACAGCATCAATTGAATTAAGTTTGAATCCTGGAGAATACACAGTAACAACCCAATATACAAATCTAAAATCAACCAATAAGATAACAGTAAACGAACTAATAAAAACATCCAGATTCACACATAGAATATTAATTCCGGACTATGTTAATGTGACAACCACCCATGTCTTTGAAAATTCCGTATACACTCTTAAAAGCGGACTGTACGGCATAATAAAAATGCCGAAAAACGAGATTTTCACAATTGAAATCAACGGCAAAAGCCATCTTTTTTCAAACGTTAAATTTGACGGAGTGACATCAACAATTATCGGATACAAATACCATCTCATACCCTTTGACGGAAGTCCCGTGATAAGCGACACAAAGAGAAACAATTTAAAGGGCAACGGAATAATAATTTCAAAAACAAAAGGGTTTACACAAATCGACTATCAGTCCAGCACCAAAGGGAATGTTGAATTATTCGGATTTTATGCAGATAAAGGCCTTCAAAACAGTGAAACATTTACATATTTGCAAAATGACAAAATAACCGCTCGCGTTAATGTAATGACACAAAATTTTGATGAGATGGGATTGAAATATAGCCTGTCAAAATTCTACCAGAAGACAATATATGATTTTAACTATAAAAGCTATGATGAAATTACAAACCACAATACGAATTCCATAAAATTTGTAAATTCAAATACGCCGGTTACATTTACATATTTTGGAAACAGCATTGAAGGACGCATTCCAAAAGAAGACATAATTACCAAATTCACTGTCAACGGCAGGGAAGAACTTGAAAAAAGAGAAACAATAAGCTATGGATTAGCTGAAAAATATCGAAAAAGCATAGGTTTCGAGGTTTTACAGGCCTACAGCATCATTACCGGGAAAATTACTCCAAACATCCTGAAGAATTGGGAAGACAGCAAAAAACTTTACTTGGACAGATTTGGAGTGATGAATGCTTATGGAATGCATCTGATTTCACTTGAGACTACATGGCTTGCAGACAAACTAGCCGATGAATATTCTTCCAAATTTGACGTGACTTGGAAAAGAGGGCACGCAGTGACCATACTTGGGGGAATTAATCTTGAAGATACATATTTGAATATTTTAAATGCAGATATGGGAATGGACGTTAAAGGAAATGAGGAAAACATTACTTTATTCAGGCTTATAAATTCACTTCAGCTGCCAAATATTGAGGAGTACTGTCTGGATTCGATTTCTGAGAGATATTATGATTTCGTTACAAACTCACAGGACAATATTTTCATAGCCATGAACAACAACAAAAGCAGCATGGCGCAGATAGGCGAAATGATGTATATACTGGCAGAAGACGGAAGCAACTCAGCCATCATCGTCAACACAACCAGCGGTGTTGCAAGTGTTATCTATTCCCACAACGATGCAACATATAAGGGATCATCAATATCAACGAATTGTGACTGCTGCAGCATTGTACAAATACCCGAATATATCATAGGCGGAGTCAACAGTGCTTTGAATCTATTTACACAGGCAAAAAATAAGGTAGGTGATTTTTTAGACAAAATCCATCCCATGAGCAAAATGGCATACAAAGTTTTATCAAATATCGGTGGCAAAGTACTAACTGGCGTTACAAAAGTAGGTTTAGGAATGATATCCACAATGGTTTTCATACAGCAAACCGGATCGGATGCGAGAAACGAATTTATTGATGAAAAAGATTGGCATACTATCATGGACACAATTACTTTAACCAGACCGGGTTATCAGCAGAACCGTAAAATCTACAATATTCCAAACAGCAAAGGCGGATACGATTATATAGAAGTCGAAATCAACAACGATATGACCCTGAACAGGAATAATGCATTATATATCAGCGAAGGCCAAACACGGAAATTATCAAAAGATGAAACCTACAGATATTTCACTGACGAATCATGGACCCCATTCAACGTGCCTTCGAAATATTGGGACAGCAGCTGGAGGCGGTGAAATGAAAATAATAGAATATTTTAAAAAACAGTCCAGAATAATGCAGATTCTAGACGTCATATTTATTATATGCCTTTTATACAATATTATCCTGATGAGTTTAGGTATGCGCTTTAACGGTGCAATAACAACACTGATAGGAATTATAATATGTGTTAATTTAGTAAATTACTTTATTAGCTAATGCAGGTGATATGATGAATAAAATAGAAATAATATTTATAGCAATATTAATGGCAATATTAGTTTTCTGCATATATGCAGTGCCAAAATATTTATTTGTATATCTTTTCTTGCTGGCTTTAGCCGTAATATACATTTCCATGACATTTTTGGTCAAGTACAGAGGAAAATATGAAAACCGCACATTATCAATTATATTCTGCATAGTGGGAATAATTCTCTTTATAATATACTTTGTAAATTCCGTCTATATGGATTTTACAAGCAAAGGATCAACTGCAGACGGATTGCTAATACTGGCATTATTCATTATCAGCATGTGTCTTGGATGGTTTTTTGAAGAAAAAAAGAGGAATAAAAGTTAAAATTTATTTATTTTAACTTATTTTAATTTTTTAAAGCTGAATAGCTTCCTGAGTAACTTCATCGTTGTCCTCATCATCATATAAGATGTGAGCTAATTTTAATAATTTTTCCTGACCTTTAACTTCATCCTTAAATAAAGGAACTTCAGCAACGTGCTGGTTTGGGAATTTTTGGTCGATTAAAGCTAAACGCTTTTGCTGTAATTTATGTCTTGAATGACAGAACTCGCAATCACATATATCAGGCATTACCTGATTTACAATAACGCTGTCCACAGTGATATCATGTTTGCCCAGTGCTTCAAGAGCTCTTTCAGATTCATAAATTGACATTTCTTCAGGAATTACAACCATTTTAAAGGTTGTTCTGTTAGGGTCAGATAATACTTCTTTTGCTTTGTCAATTTGTTCTTTAGTTCTTTTTAAGTCTTCAGAAGTTTGAGGATCATCAACTGAATCCATAAACGGCATGATTTTCTTTAAGGCATTAGTTGCTCCACCTAATTTTGCTTTAAGCATCATCATTTTACCCACCCATGAATCCATTACTTCAGGGAAGGACAGCAATCTCAAAGTGTGGCCAGTTGGTGCTGTATCAAAAACAACAACATCATATTCATCAGAATTCATTACAGCCATGAACATTTCAAATGCGGCAGCTTCATCAGCACCAGGTGAAGATGATGCCATATCCAATTGGTCAGCTAAAAAGTCCATGCCTAAAAGTCCTCCGGAATCATCAGGATTTGCAGCTTTTTCAGCTTCTAGCTGTGCTTGTTTTTGAGCCATAGCCACATCCGGATCGATTTCAACTGCAAATAAATTTGTTTTGATTTCACGAGGATAGTTGCCGATAGGAACTTCAAGTGAATCAGAAAGTGAATGTGCAGGGTCAGTAGAAACAATTAAAGTTTTTTTACCTTGTTCAGCCAACCATAATGCAGTAGCAGAAGATACAGAAGTTTTTCCAACTCCTCCTTTTCCACCAATGAAAATAAATGTTGTTTTATCTTTATTGAATTTAAAATAATCTTTAAATGCCAAGTAATTAACCTCCTTATAATAATCTTACTTTTAGTTACTAATTGTAACTTTAATTTCTTATAGTATATAAATTTACTTATTCAAGCATTATTGCAATCTTCAAATTTATAGAATAATATCCCATTTCAGATGAATCATTAAACATTTCGTTGATTTCATTAATGATGATTTTTAAAGCTTTGAAATTTAATTATATTTATTAATTATACTTTAACGAGTTTTGATAATTTAATTTTTTGGCCAAGATTCGTTTTAAAAAAATGGTTAGTATATGAAATTCAATTATGAGTGAACATGAAAAAGATTATTATTGATGAAAAAAATAGTTTATTTTATAAATTTTCCACGGAAAAGTGGTTATTATATGAAAAATATTTTCAGCTGTTTGTCCTTTTTACCTGATTCGAATCATTATTCTCATCAAATCTAATGCAGTTAAAAACAGTAATGTTCATTTAAACTTGAATAGATTGATTTTTTAAAATAAACTAAAAAAAAATAAGAGATTATGGGAAAAGAGATACACCCATAGCCTCAATCATTGATTGAACACCCAATATAATAATAGCTACCCCACCGAATATTTCAATATAATCGGCATATTTTATAGCTACCTTTGTTCCGTATGCACCAAGTAAAAGCCATATTACAACAGCAATTAAACTTAATCCCCCTAAAATGAACGGATTAACATGTGCAACTGCACCTTGTGATGCAAGAATCAAGTTTTCTATGTTTCCAAAAATAAGCAAACCTGTAAATGGAGCATAGTCTCTTAAATTAACCATGATTTTCGCCCCTTTTTTTTGCATTAATATTTTTGACAGCTTCATATATTGCCTGAATACCCAATATTACAATCGCAAGACCACCGATGAATGTGATGTAGTTTGAATATTGAAGTGCAACTTCTGTTGCTACGGTTCCAATAATCAACCATATGATTACTGCAATTATACTTAATCCACCTAATATTTTAATATCCACACCCTGAACAACACCCTGTGATGCCAAAATCAGGTTTTCTATATTTCCAAATATAATTAGCCCTATAAAAGGCAAATATACTTCTAACAAATTTATCACCTATTTAAATTTTTATCATTATTGATATTTAAATGCTAATATTACTTTTATCCAATGTATTTGAATACAAATAAGATGCAGAACAGCCACAACTTCTCCAGTAGATGCCACTTCTTAAATCACCATATAATAAACCGCTATGATACTAGGTATCGCAAGTAAAATTGTATTTCGAATCATGATAAAACGGCGTATTTTCCATTGTTTAGGTGTTATATCTTTTACTTTCGGGATTTTCAAAACAGTAAGAATAACACATGCCGCCAAGAAGATGAAATACGCATTAAGGATAAACAGATACCCTGCACCAAGGAGCATGTCCGGCCTGCCGTTTGCAATAGAATATCCGCAGGTACATAACGGAGGCATCAGTGCAGTTGCAATTGCAACACCTGGAATAACAGTGTTTGTTTTATCATCTCTGGTTTGCCCTATGATTCCAGCAATTCCACCGAAGAATGCAATGAGTACATCATAAAAAGACGGGGAAGTTCTTGCAAGCAGTTCTACAGTCGGTTCCTTAACGGGAGAGAGGAAAAAATAAATTGAAGCTGCAGTGACACTGATTGCAATCTGCAAAGCGAAACCGACCATATGATTTCGAAGCAGAGGATAATCACCAGAAACACTTCCATATGCTGACGCCAAAATACTTCCCATTATAGGTGAAATCAGCATTGCACCGATAATGACTGCAGTTGAACTCATGTTAAGACCAACAGAAGCAATCACCATTGCACAAACAAGCACACACATATTGGTTCCTGTAACTCGTCCGCCATCCAAAAGACGTGACCGAATCTCTTCATTTGATGCTGAATCCTCCGACAATGAAAACGCCTTTTTGATTTTTTCCTTTACAGTTTCATTTTGTTCTTTTAAACTCATATTTCATTACCCCATATCCCATAATCCATAGACACATAAACATGCTTGAAATGTAAGATTTCAATGTTTTTTATCAATCTCACTTCAAAAGGCAATATTTCATCATTTCAAGCCAGTCCACTTAAAAACTTTTTTTTAAATGTATGATATTGATATCATTTAAAATTTTTAATTTTTTTAATATATAAACATTAGAAAATATCCCAGCATAGACGAAATGCAAAACTAATTATCCCAATTACTGATGTGCCATTTTGCCTCAATTTTTACAAAGCTGACAACAGAATCCGATATGACCCTGAGTTCCTTGTCATTAACTTCAACAGTTAATCTGACTTTAGCTATCAGGGAAGCGGAATCGTCATCGTCAAATAATATTGTAGGATCCAGAATTTCACTAATGCTGAACTTTAAAGTGCCGTCACCCACATCACCGATAAACTCCTCTTTGGACTGAGGCCCTATAAGATTAATGAATTTGTCAGCATCTAAAATGATTTCGTTTAACTTATCCAGATTTTTATCAATGAGCGCCTGCTGAAACTCCATAAACCTGTCAACAATTTCCCGGTCAGCACCTGAAAATGATTTTTCACAAATAAGATTTACATTTGACATAATATAGTTTATAAATTAATAAGTACATATTATTTTATGTTAAAGGATAAAGTTGGTGAAATTTTGAGTGAACTTCCAAAAATCGATTTAGAAAAGACAAAATCCAACATTGTTGAATTCATAAAATCCAAAGTTAATGAGGCCAGAAGTGACGGAATAGCTATTGGATTGAGTGGAGGAATCGATTCAACTCTTGTGGCATACTTGGCCTGCGAGGCTGTTGGTCATGACAATGTATTTGGAATTGTAATGCCATCCTCAACAACACCTGCCGAAGATAAAATTCATGGAATCGAAATAGCGCAGAATTTAGGAATTGATTACAGAGAAATTGCTATTGACAGTATTTTAAATGAATATTTATCCGTTACACAACTTGACAATAATGATTTGGCCATCGGAAACCTGAAAGCCAGAATCAGAATGTCAGTGCTTTATTATTATGCAAACTTTAAAAATTACCTTGTCATCGGAACAGGTAACAAAAGCGAAATCCTGATTGGTTATTTTACAAAACATGGAGATGGCGCATGTGACATGGAACCTATCGGAGATTTATACAAAAGTGAAGTTTTTAAATTAAGCAAACATTTAGGCATTTCCAAAGAAATCGTTGAAAAACCGCCACGTGCAGGTTTATGGGACAACCAGACAGATGAAGATGAAATTGGAATGAGCTATGATTTGCTTGACAAGATTCTATATCTTTTTAGTGAAAAGGATATGAAAAATGTTGAAATTGCTGAAAAACTGGATATTTCAGTAAATGACGTTGATATGATTATTTCAAAAATTAAAAGGAGCGCACACAAAAGCAAAGTTCCTGAAAGTCCTCAAAAAACAATATTATAATGGTGATTTAGTGAGCGAAAATATTGAAAAGAAATGGCAGAAAAAATGGGCAGATGCAAAACTTTTTGAATCTAACCCTGACGAGAGAGAAAAATTATTCCTTACCGTAGCATTTCCATACCCAAGTGGAGCAATGCATATAGGACACGGACGTACATATACCGTGCCTGACGTTTATGCAAGATTTAAAAGAATGGAAGGCTACAACGTACTGTTTCCAATGGCATGGCACGTTACAGGTGCACCGGTAATTGGAATTGCAGACAGGATTAAAAGAAAAGACCCTTGGACACTGGATTTATATGAAAGGGTTCACGGAGTTCCAAAAGAAACACTGCCTCAACTGGAAGACCCTGAATTTATCGTCAAATACTTCTCTACAGAATACCATGAAGTAATGGAGGAAATGGGTTATTCAATCGACTGGAGACGTGAATTCAGAACAATCGATCCGACCTACAAAAAATTCATTGAATGGCAAATTACTACATTATATGAAAAAGGACTGGTTGCAAAAGGAGAACACCCTGTAAAATACTGTCCGAACTGTGACAACCCTGTAGGAGACCACGATTTACTTGAAGGTGAAGGAGTAGGTGTAAACGAATTGACTCTTTTAAAATTCACTATCGGCGATAAAGTTTTAGTAACAGCAACATTAAGGCCTGAAACCATTGTCGGTGCAACCAACATCTGGTTAAATCCTGACGTGGAATACGTTCTGGTTAATGCCGAAGGTGAAAAATGGGTAGTTACAAAAGAAGCTCACTACAATTTACAGCACCAAATTAAAGATTTGGAAATTATTGAAGAAATTGATCCTAATGACTTAATTGGTAAAATGGCTACAAATCCATTTACCGGCGATGAACTGCCAATCTTCCCGGCAAGCTTTGTAAGTGCATCCTACGGAAGCGGAGTCGTATTTTCAGAACCTGCCGATGCGCCTGCTGATTATATCGCACTTCAGGATTTAAAAAATAATGAAGAATTGATAGCCAAATACAATTTAGAGGGCATTATTGAAAATGTGGTGCCGATTCCTGTATGTACCCTAAAAGGCTATGGAGAAATTCCAGCTGCAGACATCATCGAAAGACTTGGAATTACAGACCAGAACGATGAAAAACTTCACGAAGCTACAAATGAATTATACAAACAGCAGCACAGTAAAGGTACAATCATCGAATCAATCCCTGACTTTGGAGGTATGAAAGTCCGTTTTGCACGTGAAGAGTTAAAAGAAAAACTTATTTCAGAAAATATGGCTACAATCATGTACGACTTTGCAGAAAGGCCAATCGTGTGCAGATGCGGAAACAACTGTGTTGTTAAAATCATGGACGACCAGTGGTTTATGAAATACGGTAACGAAGAATGGACCGAAAAAACCCTGGAAGTACTTGAAGGCGAAACAATCATTCCTAAAGAAATCAAGAATAACTTTGAATATTATCTCAACTGGCTGGATGACTGGGCATGTTCCAGAAAAGTAGGACTTGGAACAAGACTTCCATGGGACAATCAATGGTTAATTGAACCATTAACCGACTCAACCATTTACATGTCCTATTACTCAATTGCAAAATACCTAAGAGACATGAATCCTGATGATTTAAACAGAGCATTTTTCGATAAAGTTCTTTTAAATAAAGATTCCGGTGAAATCACAGTGCCTGAAGACAAAGTTAAAGAAATCCAAGATGAATTTAACTATTGGTATCCATTAGATTGGAGGTTATCTGCAAAAGACCTTGTAGGTAATCACTTAAGCTTTTTAATGTTCCACCACAGTGCAATTTATCCGAAAGACAAATGGCCTAGAGGAACTGTAGTATTCGGTATGGGACTTTTAGAAGGAAATAAAATGTCTTCATCAAAAGGTAATGTAATTCTTCTTAAAGATGCAATAAAAGATTATACCGCTGATGTCGTAAGGCTTTTCCTGATGGCTTCTGCTGAACCATGGCAAGACTTTGACTGGAGAGAAAAAGAAGTTCTCGGTACCAAAAGAAGACTTGAATGGTTTAGGGAATTTGCAGCAAATGTTGAACAAATCAAAGGTTCACCTCTCGATTTAAGCAACATTGAAAAAGTTGAACTTAAACGTACAATTGATTTATGGATGATAAGTCAGCTTAACCAGCATGTTAAAAATGCAACCGAAGCTCTGGAAGTTTTCCAAACCAGACAGGCTTTACAGGATTCCTTATTCTTACTTAAAAAGGATGTTGACCACTACTTATACCGTGTGAAACATATTATTGATGATAAAGACCCTGCAGTTATTTACGTCTTGTCAACTGTCCTTGAAGCATGGATCAGGCTTTTAGCACCATTTACTCCACACACTTCTGAAGAGTTATGGGCAAAATACGGCGGTGCAGGCTTTGTAAGTGAAGCAAGCTGGCCTGAAGCTGATGAGGAATCAGTAAGCGTGGAAATTGAAAAATCAGAAGAATTAGTGCAAAATATCATCAAGGATATTACACAAATCAAGAAAATGGTTAAAGGAGACATTTCAAAAGTCCATGTTTATCTTGCTCCTGACTGGAAATGGGAATTATACAAAATAGCTGACGAAGTCGGAAAACCTGATATCGGTCAGATTATGGGCAGAGCCATCAAAGCCAACATTTACGATGATAAAAAAGAAATAGCTATGGTGGCCAAAAAAATCGGTAAAGAAATGACAAAAACAAGATACATCGGTAAAATCAATGAAGAAGAAATTTTAACTGATGCTTTAGACTACATTAAAGAAGAAATCAACAGTGACGTCATTATACACACCGATGACTCATACGATCCGCAAAACAAGGCAAGAAATGCAATGCCTTATAAACCAGCTATATTTATGGAATAGATTTTTCTATTCCCAACTTATTTTTTTTTGTTAAATAATCAATCCACCGACTATTTTATATTCCTCAGCTTTCACAACATCATATGCGGAGCAAACCGCCAGTTTATAATCTTCAACATCGAATAAATTAAATTTAAGATTGTCTTTATCATTTTTTAAAGTTATTTTATCATCAATGACTATCTGAAAACTGTCAAGGTCCAAATTAAATCCCAAACCTGTATACTTCATGTATGACTCTTTTAAAACCCAATAATTAAAAAACTCATCACTCGGATTATCTGATTTCATGATGCTTTCATACTCTTCATTGAAGAAATAATTTTTAGCTATGTTTAAATCAATTGCAGGGTCGTTAAATTCAACATCAACACCAACTTCCATATCAGATATTGCACATGCAACCATTTTACCCGAATGACTCATATTAAAATAGATATCATCATAGTTAGATATGTATGACTTGCCATATTTTCCCAGTTTAAATGAAGGATTGCTGATGCCAATTTCTGACAACATTTTTTTCAAAAGCAGATATGCCCCGCAGCTCAGCTTTTTATCCTTTTCAAAGCGGAACCTGTCGACCTTGATTTTTCTACTTTCAGGAAGAAACCTGTATGCCCTTTTCAAGTTTAATTTTTCTATATTGCAATAAGCCAGTTTTATCATGTTAACCCTAAGCGATAATTTCCTTACTACTAATTTTTATTATAGAATTAATAAATTATTCTTTATCTGATTGATAAAAATTATTTTTGGTGCATTACATGTCAAAGTCATTTATCGCAAAAATAGAAGAAGCCATATTAAAATCTACAAAGCCTGACTATATGGTTTCACAGGAAAAAATAGACAAATTCCTAGTAAAAAAATCAAATTCGGCTGAAAAGGAAGTAAAAAGCTTTTTTAAAAGCATTGATTTTAACGGAACGCAGGTTTTTACATTCGGAGATGAAAAATCCGAAAACACCATTGTCTTCATGCACGGCGGAGCTTACGTAAATGAAATCAATTACCAGCACTTTCTATATTGCCAGTTACTTGCAAAAAGATTAAACGCTTATGTTTTAGCCCCTGTTTATCCTCTTGCACCTCTGCACAGTGCAGAAGAAAGCTTCGACATGATTACTGAATTATATAAACATCTCCTTGACAATAATAGCAGAATCACATTAATAGGAGATTCCGCAGGAGGAGGATTCGTATTATCATTTGCACAATATATAAAAAGCATCAATCTGGCTCAGCCTGCTCACATCATAACCTTTTCACCATGGGTCGACATTTCCATGAGCAATACTCCCTATGATGATAAAAACGATCCGATTTTAGGTGAAATCGGCCTTAGAGAAATCGGCAAATCATGGGCAGGAAATCTGGATACCAAAGATTATAAAGTTAGTCCTCTTTTTGGAGACTGCACCGACCAGGCACCTACATTAATATTTGCAGGCACCAACGAGATATTCTACAAAGATATCGTGAAATATGTTGAAAAACTTAAAAGCAGCAACGTTAATGTTAAATTCATAACAGGTGATGGACTGTTTCACATCTATCCGCTTTTCCCGATTCCTGAAGCGAAAGGTGCATTTGGAGAAATAAAAAAAGTATTTAAAAAATTATAATTTTCTGGCAAACAGCAGATATCCGCTGTGACCAACCATACGTGTTTTTGGCCTGATGCCCTGCTGGCGAACTTCAAGACCACGTTCCAGAAGTTCAATGATTTCAAGATCATAAAAGCCCAGCTTTTTAGCTACACGATAAGAAACTTCAGCCTGACCAATGTATGGTGCGTAAATAGCCATCCATCCGCCAAGATTTAAAGCATCCCAAACCTCTTCAAATATTTCATAAGGCTTAGGAAGATCTAAAAAGACCAAATCGACATTATCCTCATCAATTCCGTCCTTTATATTTTTATTTTTAACAGTTATATTGGTAATTCCAAAATTATCAATATTTTTCTTTGCAACCTCTGAGAAATCTTCACGAATCTCATAGGTAAATACATGGCCTTCAGGACCTACAACATTTCCGAAATTGAGAGCAATAGCTCCTGCACCCGTTCCTGCATCAACTACACGTGATCCTGAACCCAGGCCTGTGTGGGCCAATACCTGTCCGATATCTTTTTGAACAAGTATTGAACAGCGTCTTTCCATTATGTCAATGAAATCGTTAATGTTAGGTTTCATGATTTTAAATGTGTGGTCAAGGTGACTTTTAACTTCATCACCTACCTCGGCATTATCCAATACATCTGCATCGACAATGCCAAAATCACTTTGAAACTCTTCACCAGGTTTTAAAACATATTTTTTCCCACGTTCATCTAAAATCATCTTCATAAATTACACCTAATTTTCTAATTCTGCTAATCTTTTTACTCTTTTTAAGGAATCCGGATGAGTGGAGAGAAGTTCCATGATTCCATTTGTTTTTGAAATTTTAATTTCTGAATTTGCAAGTCTTCTTAATTCTTCGTCAGAGATTTTTCCATCGCCGTCGAAATCTATCTGCTGGAAATCTGTAACGTCATGTTCTGCATTGTTTACATCATTTACAAAGAACGCCCTGTTGGTATTTACCTCATCAATAGTTTCTTTACTGCATCTTGCAGCTCCATAGGACAATTTGTATAATGCTGATACCAGTGCTGCAGGACGGTTTCCAAACTCAACGCTTGCCTCATCTGCATAATATTCACGGGTTCTTGAAATAAACAATACCAGAAGCTGTCCAAGCAGATAAAATAGATAACCTAAAATTCCAATCAGAATCCCTGCACCGTTGTCATTGTCTCCTGAAAACATAAATGACAATGCAAGATAATAACAAATCATCGGAACCACACTGACAGCAGCAGTTACTGCCATATCATTATGTTTGATATGACCCATTTCATGACCCAGCACTGCCCTTAACTCGTCATAGTCAAGTAAACCTAAAATCGGACGGGTAATTGCAATATGTCCGCTTCTGCTGGTTCTTCCATAAGCAAATGCATTCGGAATATTGATTAATGAGATACCTACTTCCGGTTTTGGAACATTAGCTTCACGGGCAAGTTCTTCAACCATTTTATGGATATGAGGCGCTTCAGCTTCAGATAATGGCCTCACATTCATTGAACGTTTAACCAAAGATGGTCCAAACCAGTATTGCAAGAATACAATAGCAAAGCTCACACCTGCGTATAATCTCCAGCTGCTAATTCCCAAATATCTGCTTACGAGAAATACCAGAAAGTAAACAGCGGAAAACATGATTACTGAGGTCAGAATCATTCTCAACTTAAGTTTCCATGTGCCTCTCATTTTTAACACCTAAATAATTTTTGATAAATATTACTAATCAAATGCTCTCTTTAATTATATATTAGTTAGTTTTCATATATTTTAAAAGTTAAGCAAAAAATAATTTAACTACATGATACATAAATGTTACTATAAAAAAATGGTGATTAAATGAGCGGACCATGGGTAGAAAAATATAGACCACAAAAATTAGAAGACGTTGTAGGACAAAAACAAATCATTACCAGACTTGAAAAATATGTAGGCGAAGAAAGTATGCCTAACTTAATGTTTACAGGTCCGGCAGGTGTTGGAAAAACCACAACTGCACTTGCATTAGTCAAATCAATATTAGGAGAATACTGGAGACAAAACTTTTTGGAATTGAACGCTTCAGATGCAAGGGGAATTGACACAGTAAGAGACCGCATTAAAAATTTCTGCAGACTGAAACCTGTAGGCGCTCCATTCAGAATAATATTTCTGGACGAAGTTGACAACATGACTAAAGATGCACAGCATGCACTTAGACGTGAAATGGAAATGTATACAAAAACCGCTTCATTTATACTTTCATGTAATTACTCATCAAAAATTATCGACCCAATCCAATCAAGATGTGCTATATTCAGATTCGCTCCAATAAAAGGAGAGGAAATAGCTGAAAGATTAAAATTCATTTGCGAAAATGAAGGATTCGAAGCAGATGAAAAAGGTATTGAAACTATTGTCTATTTCGCTGAAGGAGACATGAGAAAAGCCGTCAATGTCTTGCAGGCAGCCGCATCAGAAGGTGAGGCAATAACAGAAGAATCTGTTTATGAAGTAGTATCCAAAGCAAAACCTCAGGAAATTGGAAACATGATAAATAAAGCTTTGGTTGGAGACTTTTTAGGTGCGAGAACCATATTGAGAGAAACAATGGTTCTGCAGGGAACAAGCGGCGAAGATATGGTAACTCAGATTTATCAGGAAGTTTCCAAAAGAGTTGTTGAAGGTAAAATGGAACCTGACTTTTACATTAACTTAATAGAAGCAATAGCAGAATGTGATTTTAGAATCAGAGAAGGAGCTAATCCAAGAATCCAGCTTGAAGCTCTTTTAACTAAATTCATTTAAGGTATAGAAATGTTATGGACTGACAAATACCGACCACAGACATTAGATGAAGTGGTAGGTAACAATAAAGAGAAAAAAATAATCCAGGAATGGGTTAAAACTTGGAAAAGTGGAAACCCTCAAAAACCGCTTCTCTTAGTAGGACCTCCAGGAATTGGAAAAACTACACTTGCCCTTGTTATTGCAAAAGAGTTTTCAGAACATATTGAACTTAATGCAAGTGATAAACGTTCACAGGATGTTATTAAAAGTACAGTTGGCGAGTCCTCTTCTTCAAGATCACTGTTTGGAGACGACTACAAGCTAATCATAATGGACGAAATAGACGGAATCCACGGAACAAACGATCGTGGAGGAGTAAAGGCAATCGGAGACATTATTAAAAACTCAAAGCATCCAATGATTTTAATGGCAAATGACTTTTACTCAAAACGTTTGCAATCCATTAAGCCAAAATGTACCGTAATTAAAATGCCTAAAATCAGAAGCCCCACCATCAGGAAGGCTTTAAGAGAAATAGCTCAAAAAGAAGAAATCAAAGCTAATCCAAAGGCATTGGATTTAATTGCTAAAAAATCAAATGGAGATATGCGATCAGCAATCAATACCCTTCAGGCATTGGCAGATAAGGATGAAGCACTGGAACCAAGGGATGTTGAAAACTTAAGAATCAAGGACGACAGATCCGATATTTTCAATGCTATAACCGGTGTTTTAAAAAGTAAAAATCCGCAGCATGTAAGGGAAGCCATGAGAGTGGATGAAGATCCTACACTTGTTATGGAATACATTGCCGAGAACATTCCAAGAGAATACACCAACAAAAATGAAATCAAGAAAGCTTATGAAAACATTGCAAAAGCTGATTTGTACTTTGGAAGAGCTCAAAGCAGCAGAAATTACGGTTACTGGAAATATGCAAGCGATTTTATGGGAATAGGAGTAAGTTCCTCCAAAAAAGAAACCTATAAAAAATTCTCAAAGATTCAGACTCCTACAATATTTACACTAATGGGAAGAAATAGAGGTAAAAGAAACCTCAGAGACGGAATCGCTGAGAAAATGTCTGAAAAAATGCATATCTCTCATGCAATAGCAATTTCAATGTTTCCGTACTTGGAGATAATGTTTCAAAACGATGAACTTGCATGGGAAATTTCTGACTTTCTGGAATTGGAAGATGATGAAATAAAAAGATTCAGGAAAAAGAAAATCCCTAAAAAAGTCGTAACCAAAATGGAAAAGCAAAAAGCTCAAATGAGAGTGGAAGAGCGTGACAAAAGGTTTGAAGCCCTTCAAAATCAGATGATGAATGCTGCTGAAGAAATTGAAGAAGCCGGCGAAACTCCTGAAGAGGAACTTCCATTCGATATTGACGGAATTGAATCTGAAGCTGAAGCTGAGGAAATCGAAACTGTCGAAGAGGAAATTCCAGAAGAAGAAAAAGAAGAAAAACCTAAAAAGAAAACTGACAAGCAGGTATCACTTTTCAGTTTTTAATCTTTATTTTTTAATTTTTGTTCGATAAATTCAGATGCACTGACGACATTTTCCCTGAATTGTGGAGCAACATCCTCTAAAAATTCGGAAAATGAGTTTGCCAGTTCATCATTATTTTCCTCTTCAATCAAATCATGACCGTCCATTTCCAAAAATGAATTAATCCAATCCAATGACACATTGGCCAACGGATAAATTTCATCATCCTTTTTAGGAATGTTTAATCCTTCACCATCAAAAATTCCTTCGAAAATAGTGTTTACCTTATCATCCAAAATTAATGGATTTACTTTTAAATCATAATTCCCTTCATAAATCAGTTCAACACCATATTTACGGGTATAAGGTTCCAGAAGCAGTTCACAGACATAATTATCTTCAGGCATTAATATTTTTGAGTTAGGTTTGATTTCCAATGTCAGTGTTTTGGCGGATTTTGAACAAATCTTTTGAAATAAACTGTTTCTTACAACTTCAATATCAGGATATTGCCTGTAAAATGTTTTTTCACGGGTTCTTGAAAATTTTGAAAACCTCAAGGAGTTAATGTAGATTTTTTGAGGAGTATATGAAATGAAACGACTATCCACACCGATAATCTTTAGAAATTTCAGCACGTCCTTTTTGGAATCTGAAAATTTCTCTTCATCAGATGTTAACCCTGAAATATCAAACATTAAATCCATATTATCTTCCTAAAAATTCATTAAGTGCCTTTTCCATAACACTGACTGGCGCATCCCGACCTGTCCATATCCTAAAGCTTTCAGCACCCTGATAAAGCAGCATTTTAATTCCGTATACAGGCTTTGCACCTGCTTTAATGGCTTCGCTTAAAAGTACTGTTTCATTCGGATTGTAAACCGCATCAAAAACAACAAGATCTTCATGCATATCTTCTGCAGCTGCAACAGGTTCATCGTCAATGTGAGGATGCATTCCAAGAGGAGTTGTATCAACTAGGATATCTGCATCGCCAAGAAGATTATCAATTTTTGAAATTGAGTCTGCATTAACATCTCCTATCAAATCAGACGCCAGAACATCACCTGCCAAACTTTGAGCTCTTTCAACATTCCTGTTCAATATTGTTATTGAAGCTGCTCCGAACTTGGCCAGGTAAAATGAAATTGCTCTTGAAGCACCTCCTGCACCTGCAACAATAACATCTTTATTTTTTATGCTTGTGACCTCTTCAATAGCTCGTATTGCACCTATTCCATCGGTATTGTATCCTTTCATATTTTTAAAATCTATTGTATTTACAGCACCAATCAATTCTGCAACTTCATCAAGCTCATCCAAGTACTGCATCACTTCAATCTTGTGAGGAATAGTTACATTGAATCCTTTGATGTTTAATGATTTGGCTCCTTCGATGGCTGATGACAAATCTTCAGGATTTACATCAAATGCAACATAAGCGTAATCCATGCCCAGCTCATCAAATGCGGCATTGTGCATTGGTGGTGAAAAACTATGTTCGACAGGATGGCCTATCAAACCTACAATATTTGTACTGCCTTTAATTTTCATATAATAATTAATTGATTAACAAAGATTATATAAATTTGTATGTACAAAATTTTATTATAATAAATTATATTCAAAGGAGAACTAAAATGGAATTTACAAGACCAAGAGGTACTAGAGATTTCTTATTTGATGAAATGAGACAGCGTAAAAAAGCAGAAAGTACCTTAAGAAACATATTCGAAAATTACGGTTATCAGGAGATTAAAACTCCACTATTTGAAGAATTAAAGTTATTTACAACAAAATCAGGAGAGGAAATTGTAAATCAGTTATACAATTTTAAAGACAAATCAGACAGAGAATTAACTTTAAGACCTGAAATCACTGCTCCTGTTGCAAGATTATACTTAAACGAACTTGAAAAGACTTCCACAAAACCTATTAAACTTTATTATTATGGAAGCTGTTTTAGATATGAAAGACCTCAGAAAGGAAGATTCAGACAGTTCTGGCAATTCGGTTGCGAACTTATCGGAGCAAAAACACCGCAGGGCGAAGCTGAAGTCATTGCACTGTGCAGCGATGCGATAAATGCACTTGGAATAACCACAGCCGACGTTAATGTCAACCACCTCGGAATCATCAGAGGACTTTTCAAACACTTCAATATCACACAGGAAACCCAAAGGGAAATAATGGTCGTTATTGACAAAGGGGACAAAGACCTGTTAATCGAATCATTAAGCGGAGACAATCCTGTAATCGATAATGATGAGTTAAATCAGATATTATTAAAACTTATTGACATGGTTGGCGACAAATCAATCATCAGTGATGTCGAGGAACTCATTGATCCGTATGATGAGCCTAAAGAAGCTTTGAATGAATTGAAGGAATTAATTTCACTTCTTGAAGCCTTTGGTGTTGACAACTATACCTTGAATCTTGGTGTTGCAAGAGGACTTGACTATTATACAGGAATTGTATTCGAGATTTACGTTCCAGAACTTGGTGCCCAAAAGCAGATTTGCGGTGGAGGATCATACAGCCTTGTTAAACTCTTTGGAGGCCAGGAAGTTGAATCAACAGGATTTGCACTTGGATTTGACAGATTGATGAATGCAATCGAAGAGCTTACCGATGCAGAAGAGCTTCCATCACACATTGACATTTATGTTGCTCCAATATCCCAAAGCGTAAGGCCTAAAGCTTATGAAATTACCCAAACTTTAAGAAAAAACAACATTAAAGTGGATGTTGATTTGAACGGTAAAAAATTCAAGAAATTAATGAATTATGCAGATAAAATCAAAGTTCCAAAAATTGCCATTATCGGTGAAAAGGATTTGGAAGAAGGCAAAATTACCATTAAAGACATGGTCAGCGGTGAACAGGAACTTGTTGACATTGAAAATATTATTACTTACATTAAAGGAGAATAAATATGGAAATTAACTTCAGACACGAAATCAACGGCGTTAAAGTAATTACAGCCGTTGCTCAGGATGCAGACACAAATCAAATATTGATGCTTGCGAATATGAACAAGGAAGCATTAATCAAAACCATTAAAACAGGAAAAGCACATTACTGGAGCACTTCTAGAAACCAGTTATGGTTAAAAGGCGAAAGTTCAGGACACTACCAGGAAGTTAAGGAAATTCTGGTAGACTGTGACATGGATGCAGTTGTATTGAAAATCAAACAGACAGGTGCAGCTTGTCACGAAGGTTATCTTTCATGCTTTTTTAGAAAAATTACCAACAATGACATTGACATTGACGATGTTAAAGACGAAGATTTGGAAATAATTTTAGAAAGACTAGTTAATCCGGATGACGTGTATTAAAATGAAAGCAATAGTCCCAGATACAAGCGCAGTAATTATCGGTGCAGTAAGCGAACTGATTGAAAATGGAGATTTTGACTATCCTGAGATTATTGTACCTGAAGCTGTCGTTTGCGAATTAGAACATCAGGCAAATGCCAACAGAACCGAAGGAAGAAAAGGCTTAGAAGAGCTTAAAAAACTCCAATTTATGCAGGATGATGGAGAACTGGCAATCAGCTTTAAAGGCAAAAGACCTACCAACTATGACATAAGATATGCAAAAAGCGGTGAAATAGACAGTATTATCAGGGACCTTGCAAAATCAGAATTTGCAACACTCGTTACCAATGACAAAGTGCAGGCTGAAGTGGCAAAGGCACAGGGAATACCTGTTCATTACGTTAAACAGGAATACAAGGAAAAATCCCTTTCAATTGAAAGACTCTTTGATGATGAAACAATGTCCATACACTTAAAGGAAAATGTTGCACCGATGGCCAAAAAAGGAATTCCTGGCCATATTGACTTTGTCAAACTGGAAAAGAAACCCTATTCATACTCACAGCTTAGCGATATCGTTGAAGAAATTCTTGAAAAGGCAAAAAATGATCCAAAAACATATTTGGAATCAGATAAAGAGGGTTCATTTGTTGTTCAATCAAGAGAATACAGAATATCAATAGCTTATCCTCCATTTTCAGAAGCATTGGAAATCACTGCTGTCAGACCGGTTGCAAATATCAGTTTAGATGAATATAATTTATCAGACAAGTTACTGGAGAGAATAAGAACCAGTGCAGAAGGAATATTGATTTCAGGTTCTCCAGGAGCCGGTAAATCCACATTTGTTCAGGCAATCGCAAAATATTATTCTTCAAAATTAAACAAGATTGTAAAGACAATGGAATCTCCAAGAGACCTGCAGTTACCTGACGATATAACCCAATATGCTCCTCTTGAAGGAAGCATGGAAAATACTGCTGATGTTTTATTGCTTGTAAGACCTGATTATACAATCTATGATGAACTCAGGAAAAACACTGACTTCAGTATCTTTGCAGACATGAGGCTTGCAGGGGTCGGAATGATTGGTGTTGTGCATGCAACAAGACCTATAGACGCAATTCAGAGAATCGCTTCAAGGGTTGAGCTGGGAGTTATTCCATCCATTGTAGATACAAGCATTTATATCGAAAACGGTAAAGTTACAAGCGTTTATGAAACAAAAATGACAGTTAAGGTTCCAAGTGGAATGAAGGAAGCTGACCTTGCAAGGCCGGTTATTGAAGTGAGAGACTTTGAAACAGGCAAACTTAAAAATGAAATCTACACTTACGGTGAACAGACAATCGTAATGGATATGGATTTGGTAAACGGAGGAAATCCTCAGGAAAAAAACAAGTCATCAGTGGATTTAATCGCCGAGAAAGAAATTTTAAGGAAAATAAAAAGGATACTTCCTAAAAAGGCCAAGGTAGAGGTTGAAGTAATATCACCTGACAGAGCCAACATCTACATTCCAGACCAATATATTCCAAAAATTATCGGAAAGAACGGCAAGAGAATTGCTGAAATTGAACAAGATATCGGAATAAGTCTCGGAGTGGAAATTATTGAGGAAAAACCTGTTGACAAGACTCCATTTGAAGTGGACATTATTCATACAAGAAAACAGATGATTTTGGATTTGGGAAGAGAAAACGGAAGAAAAGATTTCGACATCAAAATTGATGGGCAATACCTGTTTACCGCAACCACATCCAAAAAAGGAGAAATCAAAATTAAAAACGGAAATGAATTATCCGACCTTATCCTGGAAGCCATTGAGATGGGATTGGAAATTACAGCAGTTCAAAAACAGTGATAATATGAAAATTGGCGCATCATCCCTGGCGGGAATAGAACATCCCCTGGAAGAGACATTAGAGTTTGTTGAGAATTTGGGCATTGAATATGTTGAACTGGTTCATCAGTTCCCTGCAGAAAATATTGATCCCGACACTTTGGAAAGTTATAATCTCAAATATTCTGTTCACAGCCCGTTTATGGACGTTAATATAGCAGCACTGCAGGACAAAAGCAGATTGAATTCAATAAGACAGATTAAGGATTCCATAGATTTGGCAAATAAAATCAATGCTGAAGCTGTTGTTGTCCATCCGGGACTGGCAACATTTTTAGCAAATAAATATTTCCTCGACAAGGTTTATGATTATGCAAACGAATCCATTAAAGAACTTGGTGAATATGGAAATGATTCAGGTGTTTTAACAACAATAGAAAACATGCCGAACTTTGACGGAATGCTTTATAAAAATATGGAAGATTTAAATGAGCTTCTGGTTTCACTTGACATGTCAATGACATTGGACATCGGCCATGCAAATCATGTGGGATATCCGACAGAGGCAATGTATTTTGATTCAATTAAACACATACATGCGCATGATAATTTTGGTGATGACGATGCACACCTTGCATTAGGTGAAGGCTCTATTGAATTAAACACTATCATCAATATTTTTGAAAAGAAAAATTTTGATGGCATCTATATCATTGAGGTAAATGATTACGATTCCATTAAAAAAAGTTATGAATATATTAAAAAAAACTTTAAAATCTAGATTAAAGAAGTTTCTTTTCTTTAATCTCCTTATCAAAATACAAATACTCTGATTCAACTACTTTTCTAATATTTTTAGCAGTTTTTTTACCAATACCTTCAACTTCCTGAAGTTCACTTTCGGAGGCGCTGATTACTTTTTCAACAGTCCCGAAATGCTGCAGCAAATTTTTGGCATTGACAGGACCTATATTAGGCAGTGATTCTATAATGAACAACTGCTGTTCCCATAAACTTACAGGCTTTTTATCTGTTCTTATCTGAATAGGAGTTTTTTCACCGTTCTGTTCACGAACGGCAATTCTTTTTATCATCGCAGCAGTATCCTGGGAATTTCTAGTTGGAATAATGCTGATACCAAAATCAATTGCAATAGCTGCAATGGTTCCCCTGACTGCATTAGGATGAATCATACCATTGTAGATGTCATCACCTTCAAGAATGAGAAGCGGACGTTTGAACTCTTCGGACAATTCACGAGCCTGCTTGAATAGTCTCTTGTCTATGATAGATTCAACAAAATCACTGGCTGTTTTTCTCTCAATGACAACCTCATCACTGACCTGATAATCACCAACAGCCATTGATCTTACTTTGACATCTATTTCCATTTGAGAAAGATGCCTGATTACTTTGGAATTTCCTTCCCTTGAATCAGCAAAAACTACAGGATTGTCTTTTTCAACTTTTGGTCTGTCGATTACTTTAACTTTCTTTTGGTCTTCCATTCTTTCAATGGCAGATGTATTGAGCTCTTCTAAAACATCAGGGTCAATCAGCTGATATTTCATCTTATCTTCTTTTCTGACACTTGACCAGTAATAAGCTTCATCCCTTGTTCCATTTGTTATTAAAACTTTAACACGGCCTGTTCTTTTACGACCGGTTCTGCCTCTTCTTTGAATCATACGCACTTCTGACGGAACAGGTTCATATAATACAACGAGGTCAACTGCAGGAATATCAATACCCTCTTCAGCAACACTTGTTGATAAAAGCACATCATATTCACCCATTCTGAATGATTTGATAATGGCTTTCTGCTCTTTTTGGGTAAGACCTTTCTGACCGTCTTTGGAAGCCTGACCAAAGAACTTAGCTGATTTAATTCCTTCTTTTTCAAGTTTTTCATGAATCATTTCAAGAGTATCCCTGTATTGTGTAAACACGATAATTTTTGAGGATTTCTCATCTTTACCTGTTACACGATTAGACTGAAGTTTGGTCTGACCGTCATCGCTGCCCAATTCCTTTTTCAGGATGTTGGTTACTTCCCTAAGTTTCGGATGCTCCCAGCCATGCCTTTCAGCTTCACGGGCCATCTTAACTGCCCTTCCAAAATTGTCATCCCACATGAGGGATTTTGCAGCTTTGGTTTTTTTCTTTCGTAATCTGGCAATATACTTGTTGAAAGTCTGAATACCCTGGGTTTCTATTAATTCCTGTGAATGTTGAATATTGATAACAGCACTTAAAATAGAGATTGCATGGAAGAGGTCCTTATCCGGATTAACTGACCTTGCAATTTCGCCTTGAATCCTTCCTCTTGCCTTTAAAATGTCAACTTTACCAACAGATACTGTTTTTATTACTCCCATATTTTTCAGTGCTTTCAATCTGACTTTCAGAGCTTTATCAACATGAGTTTTAATTTTTTCAAGTTCAGTGCTCATTTTTACCCTAACCCAATCGATTTCGACAGGATTAAAATAAGGTCTGACATCAGGGTCATCCTCTGTTTTAACAACAATATTCTGGATATACAGATTTTCACAAACTTCCTTAATTTTAGCCTTATCAGATCCAGGTGATGCAGTAAGGCCCAAAATAAGATTGTAATTGGATTCCTGGACATAACGGGAAGCCAAATAAACATATGAGTAGGAACCTACACCGTGATGGCATTCATCAAAAACAATGAGAGATACGCTGCTTAAATCATAACGGCCATTTAACAAGTCAGATTCAACTGTTTGAGGTGTTGCGCAGATGATTCTGGACTCTTCCCACCGTTTTACTCTCTCATCAGTTTTGATAGCACCAGTTATGGAGGTGCAGGGAAGGGTTAAAAATTCTTTAAAACTGTCTTCATGTTGAATGGCCAAAGGTTTTGACGGTGCCAGAACTAAAACTTTTGAATTTTTTACTTTTTGAAGCCTGTCTGCAGCTACCAGAATTGCAATAATAGTTTTACCCAAAGCAGTAGGTGCAACAACCATCGTATTTCCCTTTTTTAAAACATCCCCTGCTAAAACCTGCTGATATAACCTAGATTCAATAGCCTCTTTTTTAATCAAAGGATGTGAAATATAATTAGCCATAATTCAACCTTCTAATTTTAAATGAGTGAAAAATGAGTTTACCAATAACCCTCACTATGATATTAATTTTTCATTCTTATAAAAGGTTTAGTGAGAGCATTTGATAAGTAATATTGCTTGGAATCAATAATCAAAAAAAATAACTTTCGTTTGTAAATTTTCCTAAAACTGACTATAAATCGAATATTATGGATTTATATTTGGTGGCAGCCTCACCAATAGCTATGACCATTTCACAGTCAAGGTTTAATGCTTTTTTAATACCGTCTCTGACCTGATTTTTAGAAGCTCCCATAGTTCCAGTTTTTTGAAAATCATCTACAAAATTCAAAAAGATTCTGTCATTAAACTTTGGATTTTCAATCAATTTTTCAGAAGCGATTTTTTGAGATGCGGTTGATGCGGGAACAATGAACTTTGAGAATTTCAAAACGCTGTTGAATATTTCCAAATCGCCCTTGTATCCGGATTCTGAGGATATTGTAATTACTGTTGTAAAATCACCATGGAGTTTTTTAAACTCTTTTAACACAGTTTCAACACCTGCAGGATTGTGGGCATAATCAACAAAAATATCTTTGCCCTTTACCTCACCGACTTCCTCCATTCTACCACTGACACCAGTAAAACTGGCAATAGAAGGTAATATTTTATCATAAGGCAAGTCGAGGAATTTATGTGCCGCAATGATGACACCAGTTAGATTATAAACATTGTGAAGTCCATCCACACCCATTTTAACAGTTAATTTTTCTGATGGAGTGTGCAAATCAAAGGTTCTGTTGGTCAAATCCACATTTGTTGCAATGTAATCTACCTGAGGAGTTGTTACACCGCATTGACAGAAATAATAGCCGCAGCCTGAAATGATTTCCTTAACTGCAATTTCACGGCCGCAAACGCATTCTTTCATACCTATTGAATCCGGAAGTTCATCAACACCAAATGTTATGACTTCACCTTTAAAATCAAGTTTGCGCAAAAGTCCCATTATTGTCGGATCCTGACCGTTTACAATCAATTGACCTATTCCCAATTCCTTTATGAACTCTCCTTTAACGTTTGCATATTCCATAAAGCTTCCAAGGTCTCTTAAATGATCGGGAGTAATGTTTGTTATCAGACCGTTTGACATTGAAGTGTCGCTCACTATTCTTCCAACAGTGCCCGGAACACCAAAGGTTCCGACCTCCAAGATTCCAACATCACCGTTCAGCCTTGACTGTAGAATCGGGATAAATTCTGCATTGCCCTGCATACCTTCCAAATCATGCTCGCAGGGTTTAATTCCATTATCATAAGCAATTTTTTTAAGTAAAGTTGTTGTAGTTGTCTTTCCGTTAGTTCCGGTTATTCCAAAGACCGGTTTTTCAGGCTGAATCATGTCTATTACATCATTAAGTTCCAAAATAGGTTTATCGCAATTTTTTAAAATATCAGAATCTTTTGGCATGCTTGCAGGAGGAATTATATAATCCGCCTTTTTGAAAAATTTATCGGGAGTCTGTCCGTAAAAGACTTCAATATCATAACCTTCCAAAGCATTTGCAAACCTGCAATCTTTTTTAAATGTCAAATCAGTACCTATTACATCATAACCTCTTTGTTTTAAAATTCTGGCTATTAAATTACCATTTGCACCACAAACACCAATAACTCCAAAGGTTTTATTTTTATTCATATATTTTACTCCCCTTTTCAAGTCCTTTCATGATTTTATCAACTGTGGTAATCCTGTCATATGCTATAAGAGGTCCCATGTGGAGGATAATGTCTCCAGGAACTGAATATTTAAAGGTTTCACATGCGGCTATCTCAATATTTTCAACTGCTACCTTTTCAATGTTCGGATTGGTTATTGCATCCAAAATTTCCTGAGCGGCTTCCATTTCAACTTCCTGAGTGACTTCGTTGAATCCGCTTGCAATAACTACTTTAATATCATATCCGCTTACGAGTTCTCCTACTTCAGCCTTATCCCTAACGGATAATGTATCAAAATGATCTAAAAATAATACTACACTTTCATCCTTGAAGTAATCAAGGGTTATTTTCATTCCATCATATAAAAATGCGGAATCGAGAATTACTTTTCTTCCGTTATAGTCACCTACATCCTCCATGTGTGCAGGCAATCCTTTAAATACTGTCAGTGCATCTATAATATCTTCCTTTTTAACTCCATATGTTAATGCAACCGCTGATGCTGCAACAGAGTTTTCAAAGAAATAGCTCATCATATTAAATGGAGTTGTAAATTCATCATCCTTTGATTTGATTGTTAATGATTTATCGCCGACAGTTCCTCTGAAATCAACATCCTCATCTAAAGCATAGAATATCACATCATCCCTGACGCTTTCTATGATGTCACGGCAGGAATTGTTGGCTATAAAAGTTTCACTCATGGCCTGAAGGACAAGTTTACGCTGCTGGTATCTTTCAAGTGATCCTCCGAATTCAGAGAGATGGTCTTCAGCAATATTGGTTAAAAGACCAATCTTAATATCCAGTCTGTCCAAAAGACCGATTGTACCGTGAGGAAGTTCAAATATAGCAATGTCACAATCCTGAGCCTTGCCTTTAACGATTCCATCAATGATAGCTTCTGAAACAAGGTTATTTACTAATGAGGAACATGACCATACATTATAGCCAGCCTGCTTGAATAGGCTGGTTGTGATAAAAGTAGTTGTTGTTTTTCCCATGGTTCCTGTAATTCCAATAATATCCACTGGAATTAAATCATTTACCATTCTGGAAAATTCTTCGTTGGTTAAAATCTTTAAATCTGAGTTTTTGACTTTTTTAGCAATTGGAGCTGTTTCGGGTAAAGTTGGAGGCATATAAACTGCATCAAAACCTTCAACTGAAGGGTCTTTATTTGGCAAGTCGAGAATAACACCTTCCTTTTCCATTTCAATTAAACTTCTTTGAAATTCAATTTTAAATTCTGAAATATCTTTTAAATCAGTTATTACAACTTTATGGCCTAAATAATTAAGTAATCGTGCAACAGGCCGACTTGCATTTCCAGCACCAACAACTAAATAATTCATAAAAAAGTCTTCCTCTAAAATTTCTATTAGTATAATTTATAATTTTTATGTAATTTAAAGTTTAATAGTTTTTGAAAAAAAAGAATTGGAAAAACCTTATTCGAATTGAATAAGATTTTCTACATCATTATAAACAACATCAAGTCCACACATTGATGGAACATAGTTTGCTGCTTTAGCTGAATTCACACCGATTACTTCAAAGCCCATATCTTCAATAGGAGCCACAACCATACAGGTGTCACATACTACGTTTCCGCCTGCATTTTCAATGGTTTTTGTGTAACCCATTCTGTCAGCGGTTGCTTTTACACTAACAGATGTGCAAATCCATAATTTATTTTTAATGCTTTTTCCCTGTACAATATCAGCCACTTGTTTAATTTCTTCAAGTGATGCGTGAGGACATCCCAAACAGATTAAATCAGGTTGTCTGTCAGTAGTTGATAACTTTTGACGGGTTTCCTCAATTTCATTTTCAGATATAAACATTATATCCTCAATTTCGTCACTGTTAATCAGATTGGCTTCAGGAGTTACATTTTCCATATGGTAAAGTGCAACAGAACCTGATGATGCAAGAGCTGCACCGAGAGTTTTTAAGTCATTGTTGTTGGGAGTGTTTTGAAGTTTGAAGTAAGGAACTCCTCCTCCAACAAATTTACCGATAATGTAACCTAATGCACCGAAATCAGCACCCTTAAGTTCACAGCTGACATTAACAACCAAATTGGCCTGTCTGTTTTCAGCTAAATGGAAACCGTATAATGGAGTTTTTCCAACAATTGCTGCTGCAAGAGCTGCAGGACCTCCTTCACGATTGGTTCTAGCACCGATAACTGAATTAACATAAGCAACAGCAGATGATTCTGACCAGGACACATGGTCTCGGAATCTTGGAACATTACCTACCAAGTATGGTGTACATGTGCATGTCTTGGAAATTCCCAGATTTGCATAGGCATCTACAATCTGGTTTTGCTTGACTGCAAAATCCTTTGGAAAACCTAATTTTTCCCAGTTGTCCAAATCAGTTCCAGGCGGATTGAGTGATGCATTAACGCTAGCTTTTCCAGATCCGTCCAAAGCCAAATCTTCAAGATATTCCAAACCGGCATCCCCAATAGTTTTATAAGAAACACCAGATACCTGTGCAGAAGTAATGTCGACTAATTTAGAAGCTCCATAGATATCTCCTAAAGCAACAAGGATATCCATACTTTTTCTAATAGTTTCTCCAAATTCCCCGTCACACATTTGTTGTTCTTCATTTGTTAAAAACATGTTATTCACCACTTAATTGATATTCAACCATTTCATCTAGAATGTGCAAGAAATTATCCTTACTTTCATATGGTATCATGGCTCCGGCCGCAATGTCGTGGCCTCCTCCAGTACCACCGAAATTATTGGAAGAATCCTTTAATGCCTTTCCTAAATTAACACCATTTGCAACCATGTCCCTTGTTGTCCTTCCGGAAATCTTAATGTCCTTGTGAAGTCTTGACATGCCAATTACAGGTTTTGAATTATCCAACAGTTCAACAGATAATCCGATACTTGCAATAGTACCCATTACAGATTTCAATACCTTATCTTCACTGTAGAGATATTGTATTGAGTTTAATTGCTGAGCACCTTCCTTTTTAACCCATTCAAGACCTTTGACAATCTGGTCACGATATTGGCGCTGCAATCTTAATGCCGCATCCAAAGCCTGATCCTTTTCGCCTAAGGCAATGCTTAAACCTAAACCCTGTTTTTTATTTTTACCGCATGCATCTAGAATATAGGAATATTCTTCCAAATCACGAAGCATAGGTACCTGTTTTGCAACTGTATAACAGTCACCGAAAATTTCAGGATTGATGGTGATTAAAGCATCTTTAAGCAAGTCCTTTTCTTCATCTTCCAAATCGGTGAATTTAATACCATAAGACAAATTCATTCTTTCTAAAAACTCACGGGCGCCATCCAAATCTCCGCTGATTCCGGGAAGAGGTGGTGAAAAGGTATAAGCCAGAGATTTAAAAATCGGTTCGGTTGATTTGGAAACAATCTTTAAATCCTCATGAATTTCAAGATTACCGCTTTGAAGTGCATCATCAAGAATCAACTTATTAACACCTGTAAAACCGCTTTGACCCTGCATATCACCAAATGCACCAACTAAAGCCAAATGTGCAAGGTGTTTTTTGTCCAAATCACGAATAGCCAGATAGGCAGAACCTGCACCGCACAAATCTTTACTTCCATCAACACCGAAAAGGTGAGGATTGATGTGGACTACATTGCTTTCACTTTCGGTACCATCTACCTGATGGTGATCTGCAACAATAACATCATGTTTATAAGTGTTAAATTCCTTAATGAAAGGACTTCCCATATCAGAGAAGATAAATAAATCATATTTTTCACTTCTGAGCTGATTTACCATATCTTCTTTGAGACGTGGGACAATAGTAGTATGGAATTGAACATCTTCTTCAGCTAAAGCATTAGCTATAACTGCTGCGGCTGAAATTCCATCAGCATCGTTATGAGAAATTAATCTTATAACTGAATCTTTTTCAATATGCTCATTGAGCATATCAGTAGCTTCACTAGCTCTATTTAACAAGGAGTGCTGCTTCTTTTGGATTATATCTCCAACCTTCTGGTAATCTACCTTCACTTACATAGTAAGAAGCTAATCTTCTGATTCTGGATTCGATAATAGTTAAACCTCTTTTTGAGTGTAAGTCTTTAGGGTTTTCTTCTAAGTGATCTCTGATGTTAACAGCTCTTTTAATTAAGTTTAATAAGTCTTCTGGGTATTCTCCATCTTGACCGTTTCTTCTTAAAATTTCAGTGATTCTTTCACCAGTTACATCTTTAACGGATGGAATTCCGTATTGGTCTCTTAATACAATACCTATTTCAGAAGTACTTTTACCTTCTCTGTTAAATTTTAAAATCATTTCTTCAATTTCTTCGTCACTATAAGTTACCCATTCTGGTCTTGCCATAATATAAACCTCTTTAAATTTATTAAATCTTAAATAAGCCCAATAAACAGAAAATAATCCTACTCTTGACTAGAATACCATTCTATAAATTTCTTTAATGAATTTTTTCTATGTGAAAATTGGTTTTTCTCATCAGTTGTAAGTTCTCCAAATGTCTTACCTTCACTAGGAACATAAAACAAAGGATCAAAAGCAAATCCTAAATCTCCTCTTTCTTCAACTGCGATTTCACCTACGACCTTGCCTAAAAAAGTCTTGGGCTCAGAATTGGGAGCACAATACCCAATAACTGACCTGAATTCGGCATAACGGTCATCAGTATCTTTCAATAGCTTTAAAATTCCCTGATTTCCAATAGTATCCTGAACATAATGTGAATATGTCCCCGGAAATCCATTTAAAGCTCTAATGAATAAACCAGCATCTTCTACAATCACAGGACAGTCAAGTTCATGACAAGCATATTTTGCGCCTGATATAGCCACTTCCTCAAGAGTTCCCTGAGGTTCTTCGTAACCTAAATCAATATGCTTTAAGTTAATGTCATAATCTTTGAAAATATTCTCTGCTTCTTTTACTTTATGTTCGTTACCAGTTATAAATGTTATCATATGTTTAAATATAAATTATATTTTTATTATAGTTAACCAAAAAAATTAGTGAGTGTATCTTCCGCGGGACTCAATATCTGAAATATGACCGGCAACCTTTTCATTATCATACCCTTTCAAAACCAAATCAAAGTACTTTACAGCCAAGTTATAATCAATGCTTTGAAGGGATTTTTTCAATACAAGCAAATCAACTGCCTTGTCCTCTTCAAGCTGAGAGTGTCTTCCAAGTCCGAAATCAATGAAAACCAATTGGTCATCTCTAAGCATTATATTTGAAGTAGTAATGTCTCCGTGGATAATGTCGGCAGAATGAAGGCGTGAAATATTTTCACCTATTCTGAATGCCAGATCATCATCAATAATATCTTTGACCATGACTCCTTCAATCTCTTCCATCAGAATTGATTTATCCTCCAGATTAATGTCATATAAAACTGGAGTAACAACACCTGCTCTTTTAGCATCAGACAAGAGCCTGGCTTCAAGTTTGCATCTTGATTTTCTGATTTTATTGTCAATTTCAGAAATCCTATACTTTTTGGATATTCTGTCTTTTAGAACCGCTTTTTCACCAAGATATTCACTTTTGACTATGTTTGATTCTGCACCTTTGGCAATTAACTCGTCAGGAAGTGTCAAATAGCTTTTGGAGTTGTCAATCCATGGAATGTCAACTTCATCTGTTCTGAATTTCTGTATTATTCCAGTGTCGGACAAATCCATCGGTCCGAATTCGTTACACATCAAAAGACCCAACCATGCAATCATGACCCCATTGTCTCCGCAGAGCTTCATCTCAGGCATGTAAAACTTGGCGCCGTGCTCTTCAGACATTGTTTTAAGCATTTCTCTGAGTCTTGAATTTGCTGAAACTCCGCCGCAAAGCATCACTTCATCTTTTTGAGTGTGTGAGAGTGCACGTTCGGTTACTTCAACAAGCATTGAAAAGGCTGTTTCCTGAAGTGAAAAACAGATATCCTCCATAGGAGTTCCCTTTTCATGTTCCCTTAGAGCTGCTGAGAGCAATCCTGAAAATGAAAAGTCCATTCCCTTAACAATGTAAGGCAAGTCAATATATGAACCCTTTTTAGCTAATTTTTCAATGACTGGCCCTCCAGGATGGCCCAAACCGGTTTCACGGCCGAAATGATCAAGACAGTTTCCTATGGCAATGTCCAAGGTTTCTCCGAAAATTCTATATCTTCCGCTTTCATAAGCAATGACCTGACTGTTTCCTCCACTTACATAAAGTGATACGGGATTTACAGCACCAGTATCAAGTTTTCCAACCTCAACATGCCCTATACAGTGATTGACTCCGATAATCGGTTTTTTAAGTGATAGTGCCAGGCTTCTTGCAGATGTTGCAACGATTCTCAAAGCAGGACCGAGACCAGGACCCTGTGAAAAGGAAATCAAATCAATATCAGAATAAGAAAGACCTGACTCTTCAATAGCCTGAGGTATTAATTTAGGAATCCATTCGGCATGGTGTTCTGCAGCCAATCTCGGGTGAATTCCCCCTTCCTCTGGAAATAGCTGTTTTCCAGCCATAGCTAATATATTACCGTCACTATCTACAATTCCCACACCGGTTTTTTCTGCTGTTCCTTCAATTCCTAAACTTATCAAATCAATCAACTAAAAAATTTATTTAATACATAATATTTAATAATTAAAATATAAAAATATTTTTTTAATTTAAAAAACATAAGTGAAAATATGGGATTTTATAGTGCAAATACTCCAGAACAGAAACGAGTAAAAAAATTAACCGGAGACATTAACATCCACGATATGTTCAAAAATGAATGTGAAACCCGTGGAATTCCAATTTACAATGCATACAATATTCAAAAAAGGTTGCTCCACGAGGTAGAACAGGAAGAACTTCACGGTGTTAAGGAAGTAGACGACAGACTGATGGAATTGCTTGATGAAAGGTCAAAAAATAAGGTAACACACAGATATGTTGACTTTATTTCAAATGAGGACAGCGCTTCAAGAGGAGTTATACCTCCAAGGTCAGATGAAAAACCTGTGCAAGATGAAACAGCACTTCCTCCAAAAGACCAAATCAAGATTCCTCCAAGAGCAAGGGACGGTAAGGAATTCTATAGGGATGATGAACTTCCGGAAATGGAAATGTTAAAGAAAATCATGCTTCAGAATAAAAAGATTATTAATCAGAATAAAATTATTATTGACTTATTGAAAAAACAGGGTGAAAATAATGATTGAAGGAATTAAAACTTACGGATCAGATGAACTCACAAAAAGGTTACAGGAATGTGATGATCCGGTATTTTTACTTACAATCGGTACAACAGAAACTTCATTGATAGATGGAATTTCCGGTGCAGGTCCTTCAGCAGACTTAACTGAATACACCCCAGCTTCAGATGCGGAATTCATGATTTTAGGTGAAGTAAGATGCTGTGAAGCTCCAGCTGAAACAGTAGTTGGAGATGCTGCTGCACCGACCCCTGCAAGACTTACCAAAGCAGCACTACAACTTGCAAATATCCCATTTGTTATTGTTGATGCAGGGTCTAAAATAAAACCTGACGTTGAATATGTAAATCTTGGAAAAGACTATGGAAGAGACATAAGAACCGGGAAAGGAGTCTTGAATCCTCTTGAAATATTTGAAAATGCAAAGGATTTAGGTGCCGAATTATCAAGAAGACACGAAATGCTGATTATTGGCGAAAGCATTGCAGCAGGAACAACCACCGCTTTAGGAGTTTTGAGAGCACTTGGCTATGATGCAAATGAAAAAGTGAGCGGCAGCATGCCTCATAATCCTCATGACATGAAAACAAAATGTGTTGATGAAGGACTTAAAAATGCTGGCCTTGACCCTGAAACAGATGACATCGATGCAATGCAGGCTATCGGAGCAGTTGGAGACCCTACACTTGCGGCAATGTCAGGAATAGTATTGGGATCAGAAATTCCAATTATTCTAGCCGGCGGGACTCAAATGGCTGCAGTTTGTGCTATAGTAAAATCAATTCAGCCTAACTTTGATTTTTCAAGAATTAACCTATCCACAACTGTTTTTGTTGCAGGTGATGAAACTGCAGACCTCTTTGGAATATTAAAACAGATTGACGATAGCATTACCGTCAATGTTGTAGACCCTGAATTTGAAAAATCAGAACATGAAGGGCTTAAAAATTACCTGAAAGGATTTGTTAAGGAAGGTGCCGGAGCCGGAGGAGCAATGTATACCGCACTTGTCTTAGGAAATTCCGTTGAAAGACTTAGAAAAAGAATAGAAAAAGTATGTAAATAGAGATTAATTCTCTAAACCTTTTTCTACTTTACCCTATCACCAAAAATTTACCATCACAAATCAATGTTAAATTCATTTAGATATCTTTATTAATTCTATTTTACAAAACTACTATCGATAAGAACATTCTTATACATGGAGGGTAAAATGAATAGACGACTTAAACAAATATTATTACTTTTAGTAATCTTATCAATAATAACTACAATAAACGTAGTTAGTGCAACAGACAACCAGAATACCAATATTACCAGTTCAGATACATTTGAAGCATATATTTCACCTAATGGCAATGATTATTCGGGAGACGGAAGTGCCGAAAATCCTTATAATAGCTTAAGACATGCTATAGATTACACTTCGAAAGACACTACAGTATATTTAAACGAAGGCAAATATGCAGGTGAAAACAACAGAAATATTACATTAAATAAATCTGTTACACTTATCGGTAAATCAAAAGAAAATACAATAATCGACTGTGAGTTATCCGGAAGATTATTTACAATGAATTCAAACAGCAAATTAACTTTAATTAATCTTACATTAACAAACGGTAATTTAACTGACAATGGTGGACTAATTTATAATGAAGGCGGACAAATTACTATTAAAAATTGTATTTTAAGCAATTCTCAAGGATTTAGAAATGGAGGCGCCATATACAATAATTTCGGAACACTGAATATTGAAAATACATGTTTTACAAACAATACTGCATTTCAATATGGAGGAGTCATTTACACACTGGGAGAAACAAATATTAGAAATTCCAATTTTACTAAAAACATAATGACTGCAAAAGAAAGTGTGGGATGCTGTATTGCGTCTGGCGGAAAAATAAATTTGGACGGATGCATATTTTCAAATAATTTTGTAGTTTACTCAGCAGCTGCCTTGTTAAACCTTGGAAATGCAACAATCAACAACTGCAGATTCGAATATTTAACTACAAACTATACTGCCGGAGCCATAAGTAATCATAATTATGCCGTCATAAACAATAGTTATTTCGGATATAATGATGTAAAATATTATGCAGCTGCAATTTTAGCACCGCCAAGCGGTCAGCATGTTATAACAAAAGTTTATAATAGTATTATCGAACAAAATCATGCAGGATATCATGGAGTAGTAGCTAATAATTATAAGGATACCGAGCTTATCATGGAAAACTGTGCAATTGTCGGAAACTACATTATTAAAGACAAATATTATGGAGATATTTCATTAGACGACAATGCAAGTGTACTATACTGCTGGTGGGGTCAAAACAATATAAGTCCATATTATTACTCTCCGCATAGCGGTGATCACCATCCTGAAAAAATCAATGCTTCCAGATGGCTGATTATGACATTTACATCAAATAACGGCATTGTCTATAAAAACAAAAATAATGTTTTAATTGTGGATTTAAACAATTACTTTGACAATGAAACAAAAGAGGTTCATAAATTAAATAAAAGTATTAATCTTCCGTTGGAAGTTACAGTTTACACCAATTCACAAAAAATTACAAAAAAATTGGTGAATGGCATTGCAACATTCAATATCAAACCAACAGACATTGACGATGTGGTTTATGCAGAACTTGACAATCAGATACTGCAATTGGATGTGAATTCAAAATACTCAACATTGATTGCAAAGGACTTTACAAAATATTATAAAAGCAGCAAAAAATTATCCGTAAAATTAGTGAACTGTTATAATGAGGGCATTAAAGGAGAAAAAGTATCCCTTAAAATATCAGGTAAAACTTATACTGCCACTACTAACTATGAAGGAATAGCAAGCTTTAAAATTAAAGATACTCCTAAAACTTTCAATGTAAATGTCATTTACAAAGGAAACAAATATACAGGAACTTCCAAATCCATAAAAGTAAAAGTAGTAAAACCAATTATTAAGGCTTCAAAAACTACAATACGTAAAAATGGAAAATTTGTTGTTAGCTTTAAAGACGCAAATAAAAAAGCAATAAAGCATGTTAAAGTCAAATTTAAAATTAACGGTAAAACTTATTTCAAAACAACAGACAGCAAAGGACAGGCTAAAATTAACGTTAACTTATTAAAAATAAATAAAAAATATACCGTTAAAGTAGGTTTCAAGTCAACCAACTTATGGAACAACCACATTAACTAAAAAAATAAAAGTAGTTAAATAATCAATTATCATATGATAATTGATTTTATTTTTTTTTGAATTAAACGCATCTAAAATATATGTGCTATTGAACCCATGAATACAACTATGCCCACTACCCAGCAGTAGTATGCAAAAATATCCAGGCTTCTGTTTCTAATTAAATCCAACATCCACTTAATAGCCATATATCCAGCAATAATTGATGCTATGAATCCTAAAATTATAGGCAAAAAGTTTGCATCCATTGCTGAACCGATATCCTTAGCCTGTAAGAGGAAAGCTCCCAAAATAGCAGGAATAGACAATATAAAACTGAATTTTGCAGCAAATTCCTTATCAAGACCTGCAACAAGACCTGCAGCAATTGTAGTACCTGAACGTGAAAGACCAGGTAAAATTGCACATGCCTGACCTAATCCCATCAATAAAGCTTGTCTTTTGGAGATATTATCCATATTAATATTTCCACTGGCCATTCTTTGAGACAGATAAAGTATTGTACCTGTTACAAACAGGAAAAATGCTGGAACGTATAAAGCACCTGAAAACAAAGCATCTACAGAATCTTCAAATAATACTCCGACAATACCAACAGGAATTGTAGCTAAAATTACATACCAGGCAAGTCTTTTATAAGGATCTTTGTAAAAACCTTCCTGAAATCTACCCTGAATAAGGTCTTCAATGCTTAAAATCCAAGATTTGATCATTTTTATAATGTCATACCTAAAGAACCACATTACTGCAATCAAAGTTCCCAAATGAAGAAAAGTATCGAAAGCAAGAGAACTTTCAACACCTAAAATATTTTGGATAAAAACCAAATGAGCTGAACTACTGACCGGTAAAAATTCAGTTAATCCCTGAACAATACCAATAATTATTGCTTGAATTATATCCATGAATCACACCGCTTAGATATAACTTAACCAACCGAATTTATCTTCAATTTTAGCTTCTACAATGTCAAAGAATGTTTTTTGTAATTTTTCAGCTACTGGTCCTCTTCTTCCAATACCAATTTGTCTGTGGTCAATTGAACGAATTGGAGTTACTTCAGCTGCAGTTCCAGTGAAGAATACTTCATCGGCAGAGTATAATCTTTCTCTGGAAATTACTTCTTCAACAACTTCATAACCTAAATCACGGGCAACAGTCATGATTGAGTCTCTTGTAATACCTTTGAGGTTGGATGAGGACATTGATGGAGTGAATAATTTTCCGTTTTCTACAAGGAAAATGTTTTCTCCGCTACCTTCTGAAACATGACCTTCGTAATCAAGCATGATAGCTTCATCATATCCGTGTTCAATAGCTTCAAGTTTTGCTAATTGGGAGTTCATGTAATTAGCACCACATTTAGCAAGTGCAGGGAAAGTGTCTGGTGCAGGTTTTCTCCATGATGAAACACCAATATCTACACCGTTTGCCATTCCTTCTTCTCCTAAATATGATCCCCATTCCCAAGCAGCGATTGCTACATTAACAGGACATCCTAACGGGTTTACTCCTAATTCTCCGTATCCTCTAAATACAATTGGACGTATGTAACATGCCCCTAAATCATTGACACGAAGAGTTTCTAAAATTGCCTCTTCAATTTCTTCTTGTGTGAAAGGAATATCGATTTTATAAATTTTTGCAGAATCAAATAAACGTTGTACATGTTCTTTTAAACGGAATACTGCAACACCATTTTCATTTTCATATGCACGAATACCCTCAAAAACGCTAGTACCATAATGTACAACGTGAGAAAGTACTGAAATGTTTGCATCTTTCCATTCGACAAATTCTCCGTCCATCCAAACTTTTGTTTCTTTATCGTCCCATGCCATTTTATCACTTCATTTTATTTAATATTTGTTAATATGTTCAAACTAATATATTAATTTTAATAGTAAAAATTTGGTAAAATAGAAAGATATATATAATAGTAAAATCATAATAATGATTGTTGGTTCCGTGGTCTAGTGGTATGATACCTCCCTTACAAGGAGGGGATCACGAGTTCGAGTCTCGTCGGAACCACTGATTTTTCTATTTTTAAAAAATTTTTTAAGCATTATTAATTTTAGGATAATATTCCTATTTGTGATTGAACCTGATTTTTTTAAATTTACAACACTCTTTTAAGCAAATAATAAGTTAAAAATTGTTCGAATATAATAAAACAAAAATAACAATTAGTCGCTGAAATTTTTAAATAATAAAATTTAAATAGTTTCTACATTAAAGTTTTAATTACAAATAAGGAGACTAAAATATGGTAGTTAAAATTGCTATTATTAAAAGTGGTAATATCGGTACTTCACCGGTTATTGACTTATTGTTAGACGAAAGAGCAGACAGACCAAACATCGATGTAAGAACCTTTGGATCTGGAGCAAAAATGAACCCAGAACAAGTAGAAGACGTTGTTCCTAAAATAGACGCTTTCGAACCTGATTTCGCAATTTTCATTAGCCCAAACCCAGGAGCTCCTGGACCTGCTAAAGCAAGAGAAATGTTATCTGAAAAAGATGTTCCTGCTATTATCATTGGTGACGCACCTGGTAAAGGTAAAAAAGATGAAATGGATGAACAAGGCTTAGGTTACATCATCGTTATGTCCGACCCAATGATTGGTGCAAAAAGAGAATGGTTAGACCCAACTGAAATGGCTATCTTCAACTCCGACATCTTAAAAGTATTAGCTGAAACCGGAGCATTAAGATTAGTCCAAAAAACCATTGACGATGTAATTGCACAAGCTGAAGCTGGTGAAATTGAATTACCTAAACTCATAGTTACTGCTGAAAAAGCTGCAGAAGCTGGTGGATTCGCTAACCCATACGCAAAAGCAAAAGCTATTGCTGCATACGAAATGGCTGGATCCGTTGCTAACTTAGACATGCTAAATTAGCACAAGAAGCAAGAGAAATCGAAAAAGCAAATGATACTGTTTTAAGAACCCCTCACATGAAAGAAGGAAACCCAGGTTGTAAAACAGATTTAATTTCAAAACCAGAATAAGTAGCATCCTTTGCTACTTTTATTTTTTTATTTTTTAAAACCGACCATCCAAAAAGAGACCATTCCATCAACTGATTTTTAATAATATTGCACCCACTGTGAATTTAAGACTTAGAATACTTTAATAAATATTAACTTAAATAAATAGTATCAATCTTAAATATTGGGGTGTTATTTTGAAAATTAATAAAATTTTAATGCTTTGCATTCTGCTAATAATGATGATTAGCGCTGTAAATGCAGCTGACAATGCAGTTAAAAATAACACTGAAATCATTGGCGATTCTTCTTATGAATTGGCCAGTACCTCCCATAATGGAGATGATTTTTATATAACTTCACCTGAAAACTATACAAGAGATGAAAACGCATTGAATCCAAACAGCATTGAAAATTATGAGGAAAACCCTTATGACAACAAATACTATCTTTTCCGTGGTGACTGCTGGATTACAAACAACAATTTTGAATCAAGTGCATCTGTCACTAGCGAAACACCCCGTGATTTGATCGTTACCGGAACTTTCCGTACCGAAAACGACATTGTCGGATTATACTGGAATTCAAAAGACCCCATACAGCATCCCTATATCAGCTACGGAAATCGAAGCAATTATACTGACGTGACACTGGAATTTGATTATGAGATGAGCAGATGTATGGATTTTTCAAACAACAGAATAAACATTATTATTGCGGCCAATACCGGTGAAACATATTTCCTCAAAATGAACCGTTTTATTGAAAACCGTCATGTCATCATCGATTTCAATAATTTAACATTGCTGCCTGGAAATTCATATCTGGACAGGACCGGACAAAGCGTGATTGTTGATAAAGAAACAAAACTGGATGTAAGTAACCTGAAATATATCATGCTTTCATTGCTACCTGAAAATTTTGTTGAAAACAACTCCCAATATAGAATTACTGAAAATGAAAATTTTACCTGTAAAATATTTAACATAACTGTCGTCAATGGAGAAATCCATAACGAACAATTGCCATTGCCTTCTCATCAGTACAGACTTTGTGAAGGATATGACGACATTTATAATCTTAATCCGATGAGAATTAGCAAAGAAATGAGAAAATTAGGCTATGTTGAGTGGGTTGACCTATACGTTGGCGCCTCATATTTCTATGAAAAAAGCGGCATTGCCGGAGATGTGATTACCGATATGGGTTTCAACCACAACAGAACTGAAAAAATGGTTTTGAATAAAAATGTACCATTAAACGCTGCATTTAGAGCCTGGTTGGATTGTTATTCACGTGAACTTAAAAAGAATGGTGTTGAAAACCTCATCATTAGTCTTTCCATGGAGAATTTACAATGCCCTCAAAGCTGGAGGCAAATGGATATCAGCGGCAATTTTGCCATGACCGGATGGAGCCCGTCAACATTCATATACAGCCCATGCCATGAGGATGTAATTCCATATATGCAGCACGTGAGTGAATGCTGTCTGGACATTATTGTAAGTAATGGATTTAAACCTATTCTGCAGATGGGTGAAGCCTGGTGGTGGTGGAATGAAAATCAATGGCCAAACCAGCCCCCATGCTTCTATGACAATTCAACAAAAGCAAAATACCTGGCTGAACACGGCACTGCCATACCTGAATATGATAATGCATGGAACCGTGAATATGACAAAGCAGTCATGCACTGGCTGAATCAGCAGCTGGTACAATACAGTGATGCCCTTCGTGAAGTCGTCAAGGGGGACAGGTACAGTAACGGGTCATATATGGCACTCTTCTTCCCGCCAAGTGTTACTGATAGCGATAGAGTTCCTCCAATGATAAGAGATGTAAATTACCTTGTTGATGCATATTCACCTTCCAAACTTGACATTCTTGAAATTGAGGATTACGATTGGGTCATATATGAAAATCCGCATCACAAAGAAGCATATGCAATTGGTCAGGAGTTGGGATTCAGTGAAGACAGACTGCATTACTTCGGAGGATTTGTCCAAAATCCTAAAGATGCAGACAAATACTGGAAACTAATAAATAAATCAATGGACGATGCACTAGAAAATAAATTCAAAGAGGTTTTTGTCTGGGCAGGACTGCAGGTTCGCAGAGACAATAAAATTATCGGCCATGATGAGGATGAAATATTAAGTAGTTTAACACCACCAGCTGTAACTTCACCGGATTATGTGAGCGTTGATGAAAAATTCACAATTTCAATACAGGTAAATAACTGGGTCAAAGGTATTTTCAATGTATATGACTATAACAATGATGAAAAAGGAATATTATTGGCTTCAGATACAATAACAAATGGAAAATCATCAGTTCGCCTTTCAAGCAAAATCACAGGTTTAAATAAATTTTATTTGGATTTCGACACTTCCGGCGGAGAATATCACCTGATTGAAGGAGTTTATGTAATTGAAAACTCACAAAATATAACCGCCGACGTTCCAACTGAAGTTGAAACAGGGTCTAATGTAAATATTACCTTCAAAGCTCCTAACAGTCAATTTAACTCCTTATCCATTTCAATAGATGAAAACCTGCCTGATTACTATAAAATAGAAAACGGTGAATTCACAGCAGCGATTTCAGACCTCCCAACAGGTTATCATGAAATTTCACTGAAATACAATGAGGGGAAACTGGAAGGAGAGGCATATTCCAATACATTTACAGTTAATGTAGGTTCAAAAACAGTCATTGAAACAACTAACATGACTACCACTTATAATTCAAATGAAAAATTAGTCGTCACTTTAAAAGACATAAAAGGTAATGCAGTAAAAGGAAAGGAGATTAAAATTGAATTGAACGGAACAAATCATACTCTAACTACCGATGCTGACGGAAAAGCCACATTAACAATTGACTTGATTCCAGGCAATTATACTGCAGAAATACTATTTTACGGAGATGAGGGTTATTTATCTTCATCCAAAAATGTCGGAATTATCATTAATCAGATGGACTCACAAATAATAGCTCCCAGCATTAGCACCACATATAACGTAGCCAAAAATCTTGCCGTTACACTTAAAGACGTTAAAGGTAATGTTTTAGCAGAACAAAACGTTATTGTTAGGTTAAACAGTGAAATCTACAATAAAACTACAGATGCAAACGGACAGGTTAAACTATCTATAAATCTGCCTGCCAAACAATATTCTGTAAAAATAACATTTGCAGGAAGCAACATCTATAAATCATCAGCAAAAACCACCAAAGTAACAGTTAAAAAGGCAACTCCAAAGCTTACTGCATCTTCCAAAACATTTAAGGCTAAATCAAAAACCAAAAAGGTAACTGTGACATTCAAGAGCAACAAAAACAAAGTCATTAAAAACAGCATTATCAAATTGACAGTAAACAAAAAGACATACAAAGCCCGAACCAATTCAAAAGGAATTGCCGCTTTTAATGTTAAGTTAACCAAAAAAGGAAAATACAGTGCAGTTTTCAAATATGCTGGAAATTCAAACTACAACACAATAAGTAAAAAAATTAGAATAACAATAAAATAAAAAAGAGTATTGGACTATAATACTCCTTTTGTAGATGGAATCTGGTCATGTTCCACTTTAACTGCTTCTTTTAAAGACTTTGCAAATGCTTTAAAGATAGCTTCAGCTTTGTGATGATCATTTACACCTTCAACAGTACCGTAAATATTAATTTTAGCACTTGATGCAAATGACTCAAAAAAGTGAATTACTATACCTGAGGTCATATCACCAATTTTTTCATTTTTGAATTTGAGATTCATATTGCAATAGCTGCGTCCGCTTATATCAATAGCAACAGTAGCTACGGATTCATCCATAGGAACAATAGCATGTGCCATTCTTTTGATTCCTTTCTTATCTCCGATAGCTTCACTGAAAGCCTGACCCAACAATATTCCAACGTCTTCGATAGTGTGGTGGTCATCGATTTCAATATCTCCGGTAGCCTGAACATCCAAATCAATCATGCTATGTTTTGAAAATGACTCCAGCATGTGATTAAAAAAGTTCACGCCAGTAGAAATATTATATTTACCGCTGCCGTCCAAATTCATTTTAATGTTAATGTCAGTTTCTGAAGTTTTTCTTGAAACATTCGAAATTCTAGTCATAATATAACCTATCTTTAAATTGATTTTACCTTCAAGCATTTACCCTTCTTGACCAGGACGTATAATTTTAATACAGTTTGTAGGGCATTCCATTGCACATAGAGTACAAACATGACAATATCTTAAGTCCAATATATGTGCAACGTTAGTAACTTTCCAAATTTTAGCAGCTTTTGGACAAATCTCTTCACACTTACCACAAGCAATACATTTATCTTCATCAACTAAAATTTGCAACATAAAATCACCCTTATAATTTTAAAGTAGCTACTGACATAGCTTTAAATCCAATAAAAACCTCTTTTCCAATATTTAAATTCAATTCTTTTTCAGCAGAAACTGTAATATCACAGCATAGCTCCACACCGCCGACATCGACTTTAACACGAATAATCTCGCCCTTAAGTCTCATTTCAACGATTTGACCTTTGAGAATATTACGGATGCTTGAAGTTTGAGGTTCCAACATTAAAAATATATTATCATAGCTAATCAAAGCTAATATTTTATCTCCAATTTCATAATTCCTATTTAATGGAGCATTAATTTGGAATTCTTCCATTTTAATAGTCATTACACCTTTCGTATCATCAATGTCAACAATAACTGCTTCAATTTCATTGACATCCTTGTGGAGTTCCATAATTGCATTAATCTTTTTACATTCTTTTAATATTGAATATCCTTCTTCAGTAAGGGTAGTGCCTCCACCCCCGCCTTTTCCACCTTTTGTGGTACTAACAATTTTAACATTAAGTGTTGACTCGATTTTTTCAATGTAATTCAATGCAGTCCTGTATGAAACATTTACATATTTTGCCGCATCTGTTAAAGAACCTGTATCCAAAATGGATTCCAACAGTTGATATTTTTTACTATCAAGTAAAAAGGAATTCCCGTCTACATTGATTTTATACTCAACACCTGCACTAACATCAGCCATTATATAATCCCCCAATTATATATAATGAAAGTTTTATTTTTTATAATTTAAATAACTTTTTAATTATTTATTTCTAAATTCAATTTTTTCAACAAAGCTTAATAATTTATTTACAAATTTGGATAGAGGTCCTAATTTAGAAGAATAGCCTCTTAAAGTTTCGATATCTTCTTTTGTGAAAAATCTAACAAGAATCAATGCAAAGAAATAAACAATCATACATATTATTATTCCAGGGAATAGCAATATTGTATTTTTAGGAATCAAAAGTCCAACAATTCCCATGATTGCAGTAGCAGACAATATTTTAACAACAGATTTTGTCGGCGGCTTTGTTTTAGTGAGTTTAAATACAAAGTAAATGCATGGAATCATCATCAGGAAGCATGCAATAGTTGTTGCGGCCGCACCTCCTGCAATTCCTAAAATTGGAGCGAATATCCAGCAGAGAACAGCAGTAACAATGGAACCGAATATTAAAATATACATAGGAATTCTAGGGTTTCCGATACCTTGAATAATACTGGTTGATATTGCAAATATGGAATAAAATGTCATACCAACAGACAGTATTGCCAAAGCAGGAGCCCCGGCTGCATAAGCGGGAATTTGAAAGTAAAGCAATCTTAAAATCGGTACGGAAAATAAAGCAAGACCTATACACATTGGAACTACAAACAATAATGAAAGCTTATAAGATTCACCGACATATTTTTGAAGTGCAGATATATCCTTAAGTTTAAATGCCTCAGAAGAAGCAGGCAGGATTGTAGTTGCCACAGAAATAGAAATCATCAAAGGCAATCTTGCAATAGGATCGGCCGCTGTGAAAAATCCGATGCTTTCCAATGATAAAAATCTTCCCATAATAAGAGTACAAATATTATAAATAAGCATTTCAGCAATAGCTGTAATGATAACTGGAATAGAGAATTTTACAAGCATTCCAGCCAATTTAAGCTCTTCGCGAAATGGGAATTTAAAATCACCGGTAGGCTTAGGAATATATTTCGGCATATAAAATTTGAATATTACAACTGAAGAAAGCGCTGCAAGGGCATAACCAATAACGGTACCCCATAGAGCTCCAATAACTGAAAATCCAATTAAAACAAATGCGGTTGCAAATAAAATCATTGCCAACTGTTCAATTGCACGAGTATAAACAATATATTCCATCTTGTATACTCCCTGAAATGCACCTCTGAATGCACCCAAAACAACACTGAACGGAGTAATCAAACCAATGATTTGCAGCGGAACTTGAACTTCAGGCTTACCCATGAAATTATTAGCCAAAAGCGGAGCAATAACAAAAATCATTAAGAATCCTAAAACCAAACCCAGGAAAACCATAATCTTTAATGCCGTATAAATAGTCTGCCTGGCCATGTTATGGTCTTCTACAGCCTCATATTCCGCAATATATTTTGATATTGCAGGAGGAAGACCTCCAGAAGCTAAAGTTTGAAAAATTCCCTGAACGGACATAGTGGTTCCTAAAATACCATTGTTAGCCGGCCCTAATAATGTAGCCATTAAAAAACGATACAGATAACCACCAATACGGAAAATTATATTTCCAATGAAAATTATCAAACTGCCCCTTACTAACTTATTTGCCATGATATACCTTTAAAAATTAGTTATTATTAATATAAATTGATTTTAATATTTAAATATATTTATTTAGAAAATTTTTAAATTCATATAAAGTCCTGTTCAAAGACTCCATTCCATAACTGTCTTGTTTAATATCCTCAATGGAATCATTTGACCAGAATGATGCGCCTAAATTAGAACCAAAAGGTCCGCCGCTTACGGGGATAATTCCATGAATCATGAAATATGTTACATTTTTCAGATGGGCGAAATCCTGACCGCCTGTCCTGTCCCCTCCAACTGCAATGCTCATTCCAATTTTTCCGCGAAGCAGATTATAATCAATGGCTTCCAATGCCCTTGTCCTATCCATTATCGCTGATAAATTACTGCTTATGCCTCCACTTTGAACTGGAGTGGCTAAAATAATACCATCAGCTTCCTGAAGATTATTGTAAACTTCAAGCATGTCATCCTCAATGATACATTTCTTATTCTCTAAGCAATAATCGCAATGCATGCATGGTTTAATGCTTTTAGCCTGACAGGTAAACATTTCACACTCAAAACCTTCTTGTTCAAGCTGACTTAAAGCAGTTTTTAAAACATATGCAGTCGTATTATTTCTAGGGCTAGCGCAAATACCAAAAATTTTCATAAGAATACTTTGTAATGCACTTCTTAAATACTTTAAAATAAGTTGAAGATTGAAAGTCAATTTTGTATATATGATCTGTAAAACAAAACACAAACAAATAAAATGCCAAAGATGGCATAAACAAGAGTGTATGTTGGTTCAACTGAAACAGAATCTCCATTTCCGACTGATGAATCAGCGCCAATTTCTTCTGCTGAAACTCCACTTAAAGTCAGCATTAAAACAATGCAAATTACAAGTGAAGCCAATACTTTCCTAATAGTTTTTACCCCCAATCAATAAATGAAAATCTTTAAAATGACATCTGCCAAAATTATGCTGCAGCAGAATCGTCAATTATAACTTTGCATTTTTAACTTAATATATGTAATACATTTGATTTGAAAAATTAAAAAAATAACTGAATAAAATCAGGATATAGGTAACATATATAATTAAAAACAAACATAACATTTAATGAGGATTTAACTATGAAAGTTGGTAAAGGTATTGTAAAAAAATATTCCAGGGAATATAATAGAACATTAAAAAACGGTGAGAGGAAAAAATACACAACAGAACAAATCCAAATCACTGTGCCAAAACATGAAGACATTTACCAAAACAAAGAAGAAGTGTTAATTATTCCTCAAGGAGAAATTGAAAACTTTAAAAGCATAGAGGAAGAAAATAAAGCATTAAAAATAGCAAATTATTTGCATGTTGAGGAAGTGAAAGAATTGGAACAGCAACTTGAAGAAAACATTAATCCCTCCACTTTAGGATTTCAAAATGAAATTGAAAGTTTAAAAGCCGAAATTGATCAAAAAAATGATGATTTGGCTGAAATGGAAAATAAATTTAAATCCTTGCGTCAAGATAATATCAATGACTTGAAACATGAAAATAATTTAATCAGGGACAAACATTCCAAACTGATTATTGAAAATGAAAACCTTAAAACCAAATTCGTTAATATTAAAACCGAAAACGAAAACCTCAAAACCAAATACACCAGCATTAAGGAAGAAAATAAAAACCTCAAAACCAAATGTTCCACTTTAAAAGAAGAACACATCTCAATAAAAGAAAGCTATAATCAAGTTAGTTCAAAATATGATCAGTTAAAACAGGAAAATCTCAATACTAAAACCAGTTATGCTGAAATGTATGAACTTAATGAAGATTTAGAAAAAGATTACGACTCACTTCGTCTGGAATACAATGAACTTGTTGACAAATACAATGCTTTAGAAGAAGAATTATACAATATCAAAAATACCCGCAGTCGTGACGAGTATATAGCCAATAAAGTTAAAGAATTTATGTTAAAAGGAAGAAGTTAAAGATCTTTAAAATCTTTATAATCATCTTGAAACTCAGGATTCCATCTTTTTAATCCAGGGATAAACATTGCTGTAATACCTGTAGCTTGAGTTTCAGGCAATCTTGGATTTTTTTCCATCATTTCCAATGTTTTTCTAACAATCATTTCATTTAGAGTTATATCCGGCTCAGTATATTCACCATTTTGATAGCAGTCAATGCAAAATTCATCATTTAAGCTTCCGTCTTTATTAGTACCGTAATCTTCTTTTACAATTGGTCTGCCGCATGAATTACAAAATCCCATAATAAAAACTCCTTTTTAAAAAAAAATAGTTGTAAATTAGAATAAATCTAATTTACTAGTCTTCTTTTACTTGAATGTTTTCATCTTCATCCATAGCAAGTCTCATGTTGTCTGGATCTGGATCGAAATGTTCTAAGAAGTCTTGTGCAGCTCTTCTTACATCTCTAGAACCAATGATGTACCTACCTGCAATGATAATGTTTGCACCTTTGTTGATAGCTTCTTCAACATTTGTAGGTTTAATACCACCAGCAACAGCAATAAGACCTTTATCTCCGAGTATTTCTTTAATATCTTTAATGTTACCCCATTCAGTCATGTCACCAGTGTCTTCACCATGTTCAGCTTTATATGATTCCATGTCCACATTTCTGTGTAATAAAACAATATCTGGTTTTAAATCATCTGGAAGTAAAGCTAATTTATCTGCAAAGCCTTTAACATTCATCATATCAAGGATGGAATAAATACCTTGTTTTTGAGTTTCATGAATAGCTTTTGCAATTGATTCAATAGTACCTAAACCAGAAATAGCTACAGCATCTGCAGTTTCATCAGCGGCCATTTTAACTTCTACACGACCTACGTCTAAAGTTTTTAAATCAGCAATGATGAATGCATCCGGACGTAAAGCTCTGATTTTTCCGATAATTCCAACACCGAATTTTTTAACAAGAGGAGTTCCTGCTTCGAGAAGAATTCTGTCATTGTCAGGTAATTCAGCAATGATTCTTTCCATTGCAGATTCATTATCTAAGTCAAGAGCAACTTGTAAGTATGGTGGTGACCAAAGTTTTTTGACTTTGAATCCCATAATAGGGTGAGTTCCACGGTCTTTTTCTGCAAGTACTTTATCAATAGATGGGTATCCGTCCATTGCTCTTCTAATAGCTAATTTAGTTGCTCCATAGTTGTATTGATAAATTTTTCTGAAATCTTTAGCAGATGGATCAATGAATACACTTACATTAATAACAATATCTTCTACAATATCTTTAGGAATGTATCCATCTTCGACTGCATCAGCTACTGCTCTTGCAACGGCAGTTTGTGCAGGTCCAAATATTTTACTAGCATCATCTAAATCACCAACAGTTACTTTAGGAATAATTAAAGTAGCCGGTTTGGTCATTAAGTTAGGTCTGATTACACTTGTTAATGGAGTGTGGCCTACAGAAAGATTAGATAAACCATTAGCAAAAGCTTGACCAACAGGGCCAAATTTATCGCCTATTAATAAATCGATGTGTGCTAATTCAGGGCCGTCTCCAATAAGAGCTTCTCCTATTTTATACATTGGGTCCATTAAATTTCCTCCGTTATAATATAACATTTTATAATATATTTTTATTGATAAATATAATTATTGGAAGTTAATCCTTTTTGAAATATCCTTAGGCAAAGGTAATTTTCTGAAAGGTTTTCCTTCACATTTTTCATTAATTTCAGCTATTAATTCATCAGCAGTCATGTCAACTTTTTCACCGGTTTCACGTACGGTTACTTGGAATTTACCGGATTCCATTTCTTTGTCACCGACAACGAAAATGTAAGGAATCCATTCTTTAGCAGCATTTCTGATTTTTTTACCGATACTTTCATCCCTGTCATCAACATCTACACGAATATTTGCTGCATTGATTTTCTGGTACAATTCTTCTGCAAATTCTTCGTGAGCTTCGCTAACAGTTAAAATTCTAGCTTGAATAGGACTTAACCATGTAGGCAACATTGGTGCTTTCTCATTGATTTCAATAGCTGTTTTTTCAAGCATTGCGCATAAAACTCTTTCAATACTGCCTGTCGGTGAAGTGTGCAGGATTGTAGGATTGTGCTGTTTGCCGTCTTCACCTAAATAGGTAATGTCAAATCTTTTACCACTTTCAACATCGATTTGTACAGTCGGGTTTTCAATCGGACGACCTAAAGCGTCAATGTTTGCCAAATCGATTTTACATACCCAGTAATGGTGTCTTTCAGGCAATATTTCTAAAAGAATAGGTTTATTGAATTTACGTGCAATTTCATACATCCATTCTTCATTTTCATCAAAGAAGTCCTGAGTTGCTCTGAAAATTACTTCAAAGTCTAAATTCAAATCCACACCGGTTTGCATACACATATCAGTTTGAGCGGAAAACTCATCCAAGGATGACGGTACATCACAACAGAATGAGTGGCAATCAGGCATGGTAAATGCTCTTAACCTTTTAAGACCGACTACTTCACCTTTTTTCTCATAACGGAAACTGTATCTGGTTAATTCAAAGATTTTGGCAGGGAAATTTTTCCATGTCAAATATGAATCAGACATTAACCTGAATGCACCGAAACAGGCCGCAAATCTAAGCATTAAATTCTTTTTGGTGTCTGTCCTGTACTGTCTTTCACCAAATTTATAAGCATGCTCATAAATTGCTTGATTGTCCAAATCATAGAAAATCGGAGTTTCAACAGGCATTGCTCCACGCTCAACAGTCAAGTCATAAACATAATCGGAAAGTAAATCTCTGATTAATTTTCCTTTTGGATACCATCTGAGATTTCCGGCATCTGAAGCAGGTTCATAATCACAAATTTCCTTTTCTCTCATTAATTTAACGTGTGGAGGTTCGCCTTCATCAGATGCTCCCTGACCCAGTTCATAGTCAACGAGTTGTTTGAAAGCTCTGTTGTCAAAATTAAAGTCTTCAATTTGAGTTATTTTATCTCCTTCAAGAATTTGCCAGGTTGAAGGTTTTCTTTCAACTTTTTCTTCCTCTTCGTCAGCAGTGATTGTTCTTGAAAGTTCACTTAATGGATGACCTTTACAGGAAATTTCAAATGCTTTATACCATCCGAAAGGTACTCTTTTTACAGATAAGTTTTCAGCAAGCAAAGCTTCTTCTGTATCTTTTAAAATTTGAATAGCTATTTTTGGAGAACCTAATGAAGAAGATAAATGTGCATATGGATACAATACAATATTTTCTGCTTTTACTTGTTCATTGGTTTTAATTATTTCGCTTACTAAATTTTTAACAATACCTTCTGGATTATTTTCATCATCTTTTTCAACACTTGTAAATACTACTAAGGAATCATCAAAGGTGCCTTCTTTTTTAGCATCCTCGATTTCTTCGGCTACAGGTGTCTTATTCTTTACATTATAATTTAAATAATCAGAATGGATTAATAAAATTCTCATTATACCACCATATATTATGATTTAAATTTTATTGTTAATATTATATAAAATGATTTAATTATACAAAAATTGTTATATAAAAAGATTCAGATTAATATTTATGAGAATTATTTTAGCAGGTACCGGCAGTGCAGTTGGAAAAACAACAATAGCTACAGGAATAATGAAAGCATTAAGCGAAAAATACAATGTTCAACCTTTTAAAGTTGGACCTGACTATATTGACCCATCGTATCATACATTAGCAACCGGAAACACTTCAAGAAACCTGGATTCCTTTTTTATGAAAGAAGGACAGGTAAGGGATTCATTTCTTAAAGGGATGGAAGGTAAGCAGATAGCCGTTATTGAAGGTGTGCGCGGATTATACGAAGGAATCGATTCCATTAATGATATTGGAAGTACAGCGTCAGTTGCAAAATCATTAAATGCTCCCGTTATTCTAATAATTAACTCAAGAAGTCTTGTCAAAAGTGCTGCAGCACTCGTTTTAGGGTTTAAGGCATTGGATCCCGAAATCAATATTGCCGGCGTTATTCTAAATAAAGTGAAAAACAAAGCACACTATGAAAAAACAAAACGTTCAATTGAAGAAATAACAAAAACAGAAGTTATCGGAGGAATTATAAGAGACGATAACATTTCAATTGAACAAAGGCATTTGGGTCTTGTTCCTGCTGTAGAAAGGGAAAATTCTCTAAAATTTATCGATATCTGGGCGGAGGTCATCAAAAATTCAATCGATTTGGACAGACTGGTTGAAATTGCAAAAAGTGCACCTAAAATTACTTCAGACATTGTTCCAATTTGGAATAAACTAAATAAACAGCCTGTAAAGATTGGTGTGGCTTTTGATGAAGTATTTAATTTTTATTATAAGGAAAATATTGAATCTCTGGAGGCAAACAATGCCAAAGTAGTTTACTTTTCACCATTAAAGGATGAAGGATTGCCAGATGTCGACGGATTATATATCGGCGGAGGATACCCTGAGCTATTTTCAAAACAGTTATCAGAAAATGAAAATATGCTTAAAGATATCAAACACTTCCACCTTGAAAGTAGGCCCATATTTGCCGAATGTGGTGGTTTAATGTATCTTATGAATTCTATCCACGAAGATAAAATGGTAGATGTATATCCTTACAAGGCAGTTTTAACAGATCGTGTACAGGCATTAAAATACACAATAGCTGAAGTTACACAGGACAACATTATTGCAAAAAAAGGTGAAAAATTCAATGGACATGAATTCCATTATTCAAAAGTCCTTGTCGATGATAATAATATAAAACATGACCTTGCATTCAATATACTAAGAGGCAAAGGCTCATATAATCTGCAGGACGGATTTATGGAAAAAAATACACTTGCAAGTTATGTCCACACCCATGTTGCTGCAATGCCTAACTTCGGTGGAAACCTTGCAATTTCTTCACTGGAACTTGGAGGATAACATGAATTTAAAAAAAATTGATTTCTTTCAACCAAATATACTGGTAGTAGCTATCCTTGCTTTTCTCATAATGGGATATATCGGATCATTTAACTACAGATTTGATGATCCGCTTGATTTGGAAGTTATTTTAACAGTCATCTTTGCATGTGCAATCTTTGCAATCGGTGCCGTTATTGTAAAATATAAAATTAAGGTGGAAGATACAAAAGAAACTGATTTTTTATCTGAAAAGCTCCTGGTAATTCTGGTTATAATCGCTTTGGGCCTGCAAACTCTAAATTTAATATTAATGGGCGGAATTCCTCTTTTCAATAGCGTATTGAAATCGAATGCCACTACAAATATCTGGAGAGTTGCCTATCCTCTATTTTTAATAATGATGAACATACTGCTTGCAAAATACTATAACAGAAAATACCTTCTTTTTGTAATTTTGGGAGCACTGATTTTCGGATTAAACGGATACAGAACCTCAGTTCTAGGAATTTTGGCAAGCTCATTTATTACACTATATTATTTGAAAAAAATCTCAAGAAAAGTTGGAATTGCTTTTATTGCAATAATAGTAATTGGAATTATGGCCGTTGGTTATATTGCTTCACAATCAATAGCAAACCAGCACTGGACACTGAATCCATTGGAACTGATATTCTATAGAGCGGCATTTACTTTAGAAGTCTTTGAAAAAATACTGCCGTTAGGCGGAACAACACATGGCCATATATTAAGCATGATTTTTTCATCAGGAAGTCCGAGAACATTTATTGGCCAGTATGTACTTTCATACGATGTTTGTTTAACATCAACATTGTTCGGACCTGTTTATCTTGATTTCGGCATAATCGGCCTTACAGTACAAATGGCATTTATGGGAGTTTTCTTGGGACTGGTCCATAAATTAAAAAAAGGAGTTGGTGCTGGGATTTATTCAATGATTTTAACACACACATTAATTTGGATAGAAACCGGACCAACAGACATTATGATATGGTTTTTGTACCTAATCGGATTAATTTTAATAATAATGAATTTTAATTATATTAAATTAAACAAAAATTAATATAATTAAAATGATTAATGAAATGAAGAATACAAATGATCCTTTTACAATAAAATCACTGTTTCTTACTGTGTATAATGATATACCATAGGATAAGAGTAATGCTACGACCATTTCAATAATTCCGACAAAACCTGCATCTATATGTAAAATATTGCCTAAGAGGTAAGCAATCACATAGGCAGCAACTACAACAAAAATAACCAAAACTATAGGATTATTTAATAATTTTAAGAGAAGAGGTTCTCGATATGAGTTTTGCATTGAATTATAGTTGTATAAATTGGACTGACCAGAAGTCATTCCGCCGGATTTGTTTCTATGCAACAAAGATGAAATTCCTCCCCGGTGACTTGGTTCATCATTCTGTCTGTATAATGAACTTTTATAAACGTTTGGATGTGCTTCTCTTCGCTGCATTAAATATTCAACATCTGATGCATCATATTCATATTCGGGATATTCTTCATCAATATAAGCGGAAGCTCCTCCATCATAAGGAGTATTATCCAAAGTAGTTTGGGAAGTCCTGTCCTGATAACGCTTAGCCATTTCAAGCAAATTATCCCTATCAACCAATTTGATATTTTTCCTTAAAGCATAGTTTTTAGCCTGATTGGAAAAATAGGAAGAAGACACAATAGTTACCTTAGACGCTTTAATACTTTCCTGAACATCTTCCATTTCTTTTAAAACATCAACCCCGATTTCAAAGTCTTTGTCATAATTTTTACATGCAACAACTACTCCAAAGTCCCCTATTGTTGTTGGGAGTATTGCATAAATATCTATGACTTTCTGTGAGGTTTTAAAATTCTTATAAACCTTGAAACCAGAGTCCTCCATTACCTTTGCTACAAAATTAATCAATTGTGGTTTTTCCAAGTTTCCACCCGCATGTGTTTTTTCATAGAATATTATAATATTATATTTTATAATTAAAACTATTATTAAAGTTTTTTATATTTGGTTGAAAACCTAAAATTATTTAAAAATAAACTGCCCTAATTAAATATATGAAAGCATTAATATGTAATGATGATGGAATAACCGCTTCAGGAATATTGGCTGCAAAAAAAGCAGTTGATGATTTGTGTGACACTTATGTAGTCGCTCCTGAAACTCAACAAAGCGGAATAGGCCATGCATTAACATTATATGAACCATTAAGAGTAAATGAGTATACTTTAAAAGATGGCAGTAAAGGCTATGGAGTGAGCGGAACACCGACCGATGCAGTAACCATAGGCCTGTTTGAAATACTTGATGAAAAACCGGATATAATGATTTCCGGAATAAATACCGGATACAATATCGGTCAGGCCGAGCTTACAACATCAGGAACTTTAGGTGCTGCACTTGAAGCGGCAAGTTTTAACATTCCCACAATAGCCATCTCCCTGGAAGTAACAAGAGACGATGTTAAATTTGAAAATGGCGCCGTTGAAATCGATTTTGATTTTGCAGGAAAAATGCTTAATAAAATAGCTAAAATAATATTAAAAAAAGGTTTACCTGACGGAATTGATTTGTTGAATGTGAATATTCCAGCAAACCCTATAAATGAAGAATTTGAAGTTGTTAAACTTGGAAAAAGAATGTATTTACCAGTAATTGATACACGAATGGATCCGCGCGGGAAACCATATTACTGGATTGGCGGTGAACCATATGAATCAGATTCACCAGGTACTGATGGTTATGAATTACGTAAAGCCCAAAAAACTACAGTAACACCACTTAAAATCGATTTAACTGGCGATATGAGTTTATTGAAAGAATGGTTAATTTAAAATGCTTATAAGTTCAAGTCTTTAAGTATTTTTTCCCTTTCTTCTCTAAGCTGATTTAAAATTTTTTCATCAGTACATCCATCTTTTTTTAATTGAGCTATTGTACGAGTAATAGCTTCTAAATTACTTTCTAATTGATTTATTGCCATAATATATATTATTAATCTTAAACTATATAAAGTTGGAACATCAATATTAAATATATAATAATTCAAGGATTTGAAAAAATGAGTTTTGAAAAAGATAATGTAAACAAACTTTTTGCACAATTTAAAAATAAGTATGTTAGTGTCGATTTAAGAGATAATAATCAAAGCGAAGGAAAAGTTATTGCAATTGATAACTATTTAAATATCGTCCTTGAAAATGAAAAAGGTTTAGAAACAATAAAAGGCGGAAATGTAGTATTCGTCAGCTTAAAAGAAGATAAAAAATAGGAATTTAAATTTCCACTTCAATTCCTAAAATCTCTTTTTTACCATTATAAACATCCATCGCTATTTGAGCTGCACCAATAGCTCCAGAATCTTTAGAAATGACCTTCAAGTCATATTTATTTTTGAAATATTTATTGATTTCATTTTCAAAGTTAAACGGTTCTGTTGCACTGCCAATAGAACCTGTTAAAACAATACCTTCTATATCATTTTCACATACAAGATCCAATCCGGCAATTTCCATAGCAACAGTCATTATTAATGTATCAATAGCCAATTTAGCTTTTTCATCACCAGCTTGGTAATTTTTTAAAAGCTGATCTTTCATATTAGCTACTTTACCGTCAATGCCGGCTATTTTTATAGCACCTGCATGTGAAAAGCATTCATTTGCAGAAGCACCGTTTTCATCAATATCTCTAATCATTTCTAAATCAATAGGTCCGTGAACAACACCCATAGCGCCTACACAGGCATCCATTGCTCCCTTAATTTTACCATCCTCAATAAGTATATCCACACTGTTTGAGGAAATGTCAGCTACGATAAAATTTGACCAGCCGGTTTCCAAAATAGCATTATATGATATGCTGACCTTTTCGGGACTTGCCTGATGGGAATAAGCCGCTCTGAATAATTCATTTAAAGAAGTAGAATCTTTATGGAGACCTGGAATCATTATTGAATTTAAATTTAATTCCTGAAGTTCTGAAAATACTGAAGTTCCTCCTCCTGTAACTTTACCGGCGCCGTTAATGGATAAAATTCCTCTGTCCTTAACTTTATCAGTCGGTAAAATCTTATTAATGCCGTCACCCATTGCATAAGTGATTGCCATTAATTTTACAGAATCAAAATCGACACGTTTAGCCAATTCGTCAGTTGCTGAAACCAAACCGTTTTTACTTTCCTCTCTTCCTATCTTGAAAACATCGACAACATCTCCTTCGTCAGACATTATGCAAAAAGAGATTCCGGTAGTTCCATGGTCCATTCCAATAAATACCATTATTATCACAAAAAAAGAAAAAAAGAAAAGACGTTTAATCGTCTTTTTGTAATCCACAGGCTTTTCTAAGTCTTTCACCGACAATTTCAATATCTAATTGTTCTTCAGCTGCTCTCATTTCTTTTAAGTTAGCTCCGTCGGTAGCGTTTTCTTCAGCCCATTGTTTTTTGAAGGTTCCATCTTGGATTTCTTTTAAAGTTGCTTTCATAGCATCTTTAGCTTCATCACCGATGATTCTTTTTCCTCTGGTTAATCCACCATATTCTGCAGTGTTACTTACATCATGCCACATTCCAGCGAAACCTTTTTCATAGATTAAATCTACAATAAGTTTTACTTCGTGACAGGTTTCAAAGTAAGCGATTTCAGGTTGGTAACCTGCTTCAACCAAAGTAGTAAATCCTGCATTGATTAATTCAGTGATACCTCCACATAAAACTGTTTGTTCACCGAACAAGTCAGTTTCAGTTTCTTCTTTGAAAGTAGTTTCTAAAACACCAGCTTTGGTTAAACCACATGCTTTTGCCATACCTAATGCAAGTTGTAAAGCATCACCGGTTGCATCTTGTTGAACTGCTACTAAACCAGGAATACCGAATCCTTCTTCGTAAGTTCTTCTTACCATGGATCCAGGTCCTTTAGGTGCAAACATTACAACGTTTACATCTTCACCAGGTTTGATTAGTTCAAAGTGGATGTTATAACCGTGAGAGAATGAAATAGTATTTCCGGCTTCAACATATTCAGCAATCTGATTATTGTATACTTTTTCCTGAATTTCATCAGGCAGTAAAATATGAATTATATCAGCTTCTTTTGATGCATCTTCAATAGTTTTTACAGTCATACCGTCTTCTTTAGCTAAATTCCATGAGCTACCATTTTCTCTTAAACCAACAATAACGTTAGCTCCACTATCAGCCATATTTCTAGATTGTGCTCTTCCTTGAGAACCATAACCGATTACAGCAATGGTTTTTCCTTCAAGAGCATCTGTATTTACATCATCGTCGTAATACATTTTCATTTAAAATCATCTCTTTTAAATTTTGATAAAAATCAAGATATCTAATAAAATATCATTTAATAGATTTGACTTTTAATATTAATAAAAGTAACTTACAAAAAATGTTTAAATCAATACACCATATATAAATTAAAGGTGATATTATTAAAAAGAAATTTTTAAAATTAGCAATATTATTGTTTATTTTATTTTTATGCGCCGGAATAGTCTCTGCTCATGAAAATAATACAATATATAGCGAAGACAATCAGAATATTAAAGATTTGATAGATGATTGTGAAGACAATGGAATTGTAACTCTTGATGAAAAAACATATTATCTCAGCGGAGATAAAACCAGTATTGTCTTAAACAAATCTGTTACTGTTGAAGGCGTTGTGGATAAAACAATCATTGATGGAAAGGGCACATCATTAATTTTAGATGTCAATCAGACAAAAAGCAAAATTAATGACGGCAAACCTATAATAAGCTATTTACGTGAGGGATATAGCTTCAAATATCTGGGAAAAAATGTTACATTTAAAAATATTACATTTAAAGATGTGAAAATCACCACCTGGCATGAAATGACTTTTGAGAACTGCAAATTCATAAATTCGACATTTACAAGTTATGAATATCAGAATACATTTAAAAATTCCATTTTTAATAAATCTGAAATTGAAATAGTACTCTTTTATGGATATGGTGACATATACAAAGATTATTCAAAAATTATTAGCTGTAACTTATATGAATCACTAATCACATTCAAAAGAGAAAATACTCCAAACTATATCGAAATTATTGGAGGAGACCAGTTCCGCATTACAAATAGCTTAGATATAAAAAATTCAAATTTATGCAAATCAAATATCACATTATACCGTTATAATATCACTATAGATAATTCAAACTTTAATGATTCAAATATTTTAAGCAGTTCAAGCATTTACAACATTTCCAAAAGCAACTTCAACAATCAAAAAATCGAAGCAAGCTACTCAAAAATATCACTTTACAACTCAAATTTAACCAATCCCCAACTTTATTTCACAGCAGGTTATTTTTCCGACGGATGTAAAATAATAATGGACAATGTTCTTTTAAGCAATTGCACAATGGACGGTTCAATAACTTTCGGATCTAGAAAAGGAAGCTTAAAAATCAAAGATTCAATTGTAAATAATTCCACACTTTACACAGAATATTCAGATGTGTCAATAAATAATTCACTTTTCAATAAATCCTCAATCGAATTTTTCTTTGCAGATGCAAATATTACAAATTCCACATTTGCCAATGACGGAAATATCGAGGACACCATAAAAACCAGAAATTACAACGAAGAGCATACATTTGATGAGGACGGAACCCGCACAGCAAAGAAAGTGGAATGTCAGGTAAAAACCAATTATGTCTGTGATGAATTATACTTTGTAAACAGCACCGGAAAATATCTGATAAACTCAGAAGATATTAATAAAGACACCACTCATAAAATAATAATTAATAAAACAAGTATCTATTATTTCAATGATATATTGATAATTAAGCTTGAAAATTATATGGGAGAACCTGTTATAGGCCAAGAGATATTTATAGAGAATTTAAATGATGAATATCAGTACCCTGTACCTTCAGTTAAAACAGACAAAAACGGAATTGCTAAATATAATCTCAACATGCTTGGCAATGTTAGTCTAAAAATCTATTATATGACCCGAACAATCGGATATCATAATACTGACTATGGAATAATACTGAATCTGACAGTTAAACCAACAATATCCGATATTAAGATAAACAAAGTTAATTTCAACAAAAATGTATATTCAAAAATTAATGCCCGTCTGGAAATAAAAACTGTTTCAAAAATCAGTTCCAATTTAAAAGACATTAAATTTGCTTATAAAATATACACAAACGGTAAAACAAAAACATATTACTCAAAAACCAACTTTAAGGGAAAAACTACATTTAAACTGCCGAATACTCTTACAGCAGGCAAACATAAAATAGAAGTTAGACTGTTAAACACCAAAATCAAAAAGACACTGACCATAAAAATAGCAAAAGCAAAAACAATCGTTAAAGCCCCAAAAGTAACAAACAAGTTTAAAAAATCACAATACTTTAAAATCACTTTGAAAAATAAAGCAACCAAAAAGATTATTTCAAATGTTAAAGTTAAAATTAAAGTTTATAGTGGAAAAAAATATAAAACCTATACTGTTAAAACAAACAAGAAAGGAATAGCTAAAATAAACACCAATAAATTAAAAACAGGAAAACATAATGTTGTAATTTCATCCAAAAACAGCAATTATCTGATTTCAGCAAAAAGCATGATTACAATCCAAAAATAGCAATGTTAATGTAAACTACTGAATGTTTACATTAACTTAAATCGTTAATGTAAAAAAAAATAAGAAAATAGATGATTAGTAACCATCTACTAAAACTTTTAACTCACCAGTTACAATATCGATTATAAGACCGTGTACTGGTACATCTGGGATTAATGGGTGGTTTTTGATTTTTTCTACAACATCTTTGACGTTTTCTTCTTCGTCTTCAAATCCACCAATCCATTCAGCCAAATCATATTTTGCAATATCTTCTTCTGCAATGCCACGAGCGAGCATTTTTTCTTTTAAAGCATCAGCATCTGCACCAGCCATACCACATTCAGTGTGACCTACAACTAATACTTCTTCACAACCTAAATTGTAAAGAGCTGCACCTATAGATCTGATTGCATCTTCACCGACAATAGAGTTACCTGCGTTTCTAACGATTTTTGCATCCCCTCTTTCAAGACCTAATGCAGGTTCGAAAAAGTCGATTAATCTGCAGTCCATACAGGTTAGGATAGCTAACTTCTTTTGTGCGTGGTGAGACATTTCTTTGCCTTCAAAATTTTCAACAAACTTTTTATTATCTTCTAATACGTTTTCTAATATAGTCATTTTTTATACTCCCCTTGACATTGCTGTAAGACCAGTACGAGCAATTTTTTTAATTCCAAAAGGTTCTACTAAAGATATAAATGCATTAACTTTCTCTTTATCCCCAGTTAGCTCAACCATTAGTGTTTCTTCTGAAACGTCCAATATATGTGCTCTGAAAATATTTGAGTATTGCATGATCTCTGCTTTTGCCTGAGCATCAGGGACATAAACTTTAACAAGGCATAATTCCCTTTTAACAGCATTTTTAGTAATATCTTTAATCTTGATAACATCAATTAATTTATTTAATTGTTTTGTAACTTGTTCCAATCCATTTTCATCCGCATGGACTGTAATTACCATACGAGATAATCCTTCTACTTCAGAATTTCCAACGGTTATGCTGTCAATGTTGAAACCTCTTCTATTAAACATTCCAGCTACTTTTTGTAAAACCCCTGGTTTATCCTCAACTAATGTGGAAATAATATGATACCCTAATGGCATTTAAATCACATCCTTTTCAAGTTTATACTCACCAATCATCTCGTTTATTCCGGCTCCCGGAGGGAGCATAGGTAGAGCTTCTTGTGAATCGATTACAACATCCAATAAAATTGGTTCATTATCCTTAATTGCACTGCTTAAAGCTTCTTTAGTTTCACCAGGTTTTGTAATTCTAACTCCATTAACACCAAAACTTTCAGCTAACTTAACAAAGTCCGGACTATTGCCCAATAAAGTCTGTGAATGTCTTTTATTATACAATAAGCTTTGCCATTGATATACCATTCCTAAAGTTCTGTTTTCTAAAACAACTGCAATAACCGGTATATCATATTCACGGACTGTAGCCAGTTCCTGGCAAACCATTAAAAATCCTCCATCACCGTTGATGGATACAACCGGATCATCAGGACAAGCCACTTTTGCTCCAATAGCTGACGGGAATCCGAATCCCATTGTTCCAAGACCTCCTGATGAAATGAATTTACGAGGTCTTTGGGTGTCATAGAAATGAGCCGCCCACATCTGGTTTTGACCTACATCAGTTGTTAAAATAGATTCAGGAGTCAATACTTCTGAAATTTCTTTTATAACAGTTTGTGGCTTTAATGGAACATCATCATATGTAACTCTTGGAAGTAAATCCAGTTTTCTTTGTTTAATCATATCTGTCCATTTGTTAACATCATCAGACACTTTATATTCTTTTAAAACTTTATTTAATGAAGATAGAATATTTTTAGCATCACCTACAATCGGCAAATCAACTTCAACATTTTTGCCAATTTCGGCAGGATCAATATCAATGTGAATAATTTTTGTATCAGGAGCAAAACTATCTAATCTACCGGTAGTCCTATCTGAAAATCTTATACCAATAGCTATTAATAAATCGGCCTCATTAATTGAATCATTGGATACTTTTCTTCCATGCATACCAAGCATTCCTAATGCCAAATCATCAGTTTCATCAAATGCACCCTTACCTAAAAGTGAAGTCATTACCGGAGCGTTAATGGTATTTGCAAGTTGAGTTAATTCATCGCATGCATTGGATATAATTACACCTGCACCAGCAAGGATTAATGGCCTTTTTGACTCTTTAATTAAATCACGTGCTTTTTTAATTTGTCTGATATTTCCTTTAGTGGTCGGATTGTAACCAGGTGTATCTATTAATGTATCTACAAATTCTGACAATTCTCCTTCCTGAACTTCTTTTGGAACATCAATCAAAACCGGACCTGGCCTTCCACTTGCAGCTATTTCGAAACTGGATTTAATCATGGAAGGTATTAAATCTGGGTTTTTTGGCTGATAACTATGCTTAACAATTGGCATTGTAATTCCAACTATATCTGCTTCCTGAAAAGCATCATTTCCAATTAAATGAGTGGGAACTTGTCCAGTAATAGCAATAATTGGAGAAGAATCCATATAAGCTGTTGCAATACCTGTTACAAGGTTAGTTGCACCAGGACCTGAAGTAGCCAAACACACACCAACTTTGCCTGAAGCTCTTGCATAACCGTCTGCTGCATGAGCTGCGCATTGTTCGTGTCTAACTAATATATGATCCATATCCATATCATATAACATGTCATAGAATGGTATGGTCTGTCCACCAGGATAACCAAATATTGTATTTACTCCCATATTTTTAAGGGATTCAATTATCGCTTCTCCGCCTCTCATATTAAAACCTTTTTATATATTATACAATTACATATGAATACAAAAATATATATAATTATTGAAAAATAATTAATGTAGAAAACTTGTGTTGATAATATGGAACTGCCAAAATTAATTTGTCACAGAATACCTGAAAGAAGTTTTTTTATTAAAGGTCATCAGTTTCCAGTCTGTGCGAGATGTACCGGCTTTTATACTGGTTTAATTGTATTTTTAGTTTGGAATCGGTTTTATATTCACAATTATGACATTAACACATTGATAATATCAATGATTCTAATGACTCCAGTGGCAATTGATGGTTTAACACAATATTTCGGACCTAGAGAAAGTACAAATACACTGCGTTTCATCACAGGTTTTATTGGTGGAATTGGATTAATAATATTTTTAAGAATCATAATCAGAGGGATTTTAAATGTTTTGTTACAAATGTGGTGAAGACAACCCGGACGAAGCTAAATTTTGTAGAAATTGTGGAGCACCCTTAAAAGAAGAAGAAGTTGCAAAAAAAGTAGAAGTGATTGAAACTCCAACAAATTACCAGCAGAATAACTATCAGAACAGACAGCAGACTACAACAACCACTACTTCATCAAAAAGTGATGGCAATAGCTGGATTATATGCTGTTGTTTAGGTATAATTGTAATATTTATCATATCTGCATTATTCAGCAGATTCTAATCTTTCATATAATAATATAAAACAGCTTTTTGGGCGTGCATTCTGTTTTCGGCCTCATCATAAACTACAGATTGAGGTCCGTCAATTACATCTGCTGTAACTTCCTGACCCCTTACAGCAGGTAAACAGTGCAGAAATATAGCTCCGTCATTTGCCAAGCTCATTAAGTCTTGATTAACCTGGAATGGTGCAAAATCAGTTTTTCTTTGGGCAGTTTCTTTTTCATCACCCATACTTACCCAAACATCTGTAAATACTGCATCGACATTCTCTAATGCAACACCTATATCATCAGTAATGATAATTTCGGTATTGTTTTCTTCTGCATATTCTTTAGCTGTTTTTACTATTTTTTCTGAAGGTTCATATCCTTTAGGACATGCAAGAGACATGTCCATACCAAGTAATGGAGCTATTAATAAAAGGGAATTGGATACATTATTTCCATCACCGACAAAACAGATTTTTTTACCTTCCCAATCACCTAAATGTTCTTTGATTGTCAGCACGTCAGCCAGTGCCTGACAAGGATGTTCATAATCAGTCAAACCATTAATAACAGGAACATCAGAATGTTTAGCCAGCTCTTCAACATCTGAATGTTTTATTGCACGAATCATTATTCCATCAACGAACCGGCTTAAAACCTTTGCGGTATCTGAAATTGGTTCTCCCCTACCCATCTGCAAATCATTGGAAGATAAAAAGATTGCTCTTCCGCCTAACTGATACATTCCAACATCAAATGAAACTCTGGTTCTTGTTGATGACTTTTGGAATATCATTGCTAATGTTTTACCTTTTAGAGGTTTGTCTTCAATTTCCCCCGCTTTTATTTTGCTAGCCAAATCTAAAATGTATTTTACATCATCTTTGATGTCTGTAATTGACAATAAACTATCCATTATAATCCCCATTAAACAGTATAAAAAATCATATTTGTAAAAGATATATATTAAATGTTTCTATAATTTCATTTTATATCTTATATCTCTGATTGTTGAAATCACAGGCATCAGTAAAAACAAATATACGAAATTACCTGATACATTAAAGTCCAGGAGATTTACCATGACTGTAAAACCCATTAATATGTAAAAGGTATGATAAATATAATGTCTTTCATCATGAGATGGCATGTTTTTAAGAAAATCTCGTTGATATGCATAATAATACATTAACAAAAAGAATACAATTGTTAAAAATATATTCAAACCAAATAATACTTCGGATAGGAAGAAATAATGATACTTACCAATTAATGAAGTTGTAAAGGGGATGAATGAAATACTAATCAAAAACAATATGTTAATCCACAGATATGGAATATTTAATTTTTTGATTTTTATAAATTCATGGTGATAAATCCAAAATGAACTGATTAAAACAAAACTTACTATTGTAAGGCCAATAGTTGGTCTTAATGAGAAGATATAAGAAATAAAATCAGAATAATCGGTAATTAGAAATTCCGGAAGACCGATACCAAATACAAGCAATGTCATTACCATTCCAAAAATACCATCAGTCAAACCCATTAACCGACCAGGATCAATGTCAATATCGCTTTCCAGACTCCTTTTGAATCTGTCAAAAAAGCTTAATTTATTATATTTTCCGGCTTTTTTCCCATTTCGAATTTTTGAATCGTCATCAAGAAAAGAAGTAATATCATCCAACTCTTTAAGAGTTTTTTCATCATCAGTATTTTCTTTAATATTTTCAATTTTTTCATTAATATTTCTTTTTAATTCATCAATATCTTCAGAACATGCTTTTTAATTTAAATCACCGGATAAAAAAAAGAATAAAAGAAAGTTAGTTTAAAATTTCTTTCATATGTTCTACACGTTTGTTAACAAGTTCAGTTGTACCGACATCTCTTCTGTGGTAAACATTACCTTTAACAAACTCACATGCTTTTTCAGCTATTTTTTCAGCATCTTCGATAGATTCACCGCTGGCTACAATACCTAATGCCCTTGAACCGGACAGGTGAATTCCATCGTCTTCTTTGCTTACAGCAGCATAAAATACTTTTGCACCCATATCTTCAATAGCTTCTTCATCCACTTCAATGAGTTCTCCGGCATATTCTGTTTCAGGATATCCGTCTGGTACAATATATTTACATACGCTTGCTTTGTCTTCAAATTCCACTTTATCTAAGTTACCGTCAACAATAGCTTGGCACACATCAACCAACGGAGTTTTAAGCAGAGGTAAAACATTCATTGCTTCAGGATCTCCGAATCTTGCATTGTATTCAATGAGTTTAGGTCCGTCAGCTGTCAGCATGAACTGACCATATAAAATTCCTTTGTATGGTTCTGCTTCTTCGGCAATAGCTTTAATAGTTTCTTGCATGATTTCTACAGCTTTATCATAATCATCTTGGCTTAAAAATGGTAATAATCCTCCAACATCAGAGTAAGAACCCATTCCACCAGTAATTGCACCAACATCACCTTCAAAAGCATGAGGATGGTCTTGAGCTGCAGGCATAGGTGCCAAGTGTTCACCGTCACAAAATGCCTGGATGGTAAATTCTTCACCAATTAATCTTTCTTCGATGATAACTTGAGCAAATCCTCCCATTTCATTATCAATTACTTCACAGGAGTATTCTTTTGCTTCTTCATTATCTTTTAAATGGTCACCGACGATTTTAACTCCTTTTCCTCCTGTCAATCCAACAGGTTTTACTACAACATCCCTGTCAAATTCATCTAAAAATTTAGAAACATCTTCAGAGTTATCAAATACCTTATAAACAAGTGACCCTTCAATTTCATAGTCTTCAAAGAGTTTTCTCATAAAGGATTTGTCAGTTTCAATTCTTGCTGCACTTTGGGTTGGTCCAACACATTTTATTCCATTTTTTTGAAGTTCATCTACGATTCCTTTTCCAAGAGGAGCTTCAGGACCAATAAATGCTATGTCAATATCATTTTCAACAGCATATTCTGCAACTTTTTCAACTTCCCCTTCATCACCTTGCTTAAAATCAGCTATTTTAGACATTCCCGGATTGATTTTACTCATATAACAGTATAATTCAACATCATCCTTTAAACCATCAGCAATAGCATGTTCACGGGCACCAGTTCCAACAACTAAAACCTTCATAATAAATTCACCTTATTAAATAATATGTACCTAGAAATATTTAAAATTATATAGAAATTTGTATAAGTATAGAAATTTATATACTATTTCGTATAAAGTAAAAAGCATTGGTGATTTTATGAATAAGAATATTCTCATAGCACTTATAATTATTGTTTTAATTATACTTGGCGGATTAATGGTATTTTCCCATAATAATGTCAAATCTGATACTCAAATTAAGTTTTTAGGAAATAATACCATAAAAAGTGGAGATTCAGTGAATTTTGAACTTACAGATGCACAAGGCAAAGCGTTATCAGGTAAAGATGTCAGCATCAAATTTGAAAGTCCTCACGGAACCGAAAAATACACAATTAAAACAGACAGTCAAGGAAGAGGCAGTTTGGTTGTGAAAAATGAAACTGCAGGCCAATACAACATAACTGTAAGTTTTAACGGGGACGACAAATATAACAGCTGTTCAGCTGACAAAACAATTAACCTTATTGAGGGCACATCACAAAACGCTAATAATACTGCCAGTTATCAAAATTCAGGCTCCAATACAGCAAGTGATTCATCATCATCCGCATCCTCATCTTCATCTTCTTCAGGTTTAAGTTATGACAGCGAATTAAATGTCAATTACGATTCGGATGGAGTAATAGTTGGCGGACAAAATGACGGTTTGAGTTACGATTACATTAAAAATAACCAGCCAAATGTAGTTGACGGCAATTTAGAATGATTAATTGATATTCAATTAATCCTATTTTTTATTTTTTTAACTGATTTTTCAAAAACATTATATTAACACTTGAATTTATACAAGAGAGGCATAATATGGGAAAAACTGAAAATATTGAAATGATAACAGGAGATCCTAAAAAAGCCATCAACAAACTGTCATTTCCAATCATTGGAAGTATGTTTTTAATTTTAGTAAATAATATCATTGACAGTATTTGGGTAGCAGGACTAGGTGCAGACCCTTTGGCCGCTCTGGGATACATTACTCCACTTTTTATGATTTTAGTCGGATTTGGAAATGGAATAGGAGCAGGAGGCAACTCCCTAATTTCACGATACATCGGTGCAGAAGATAAGGCCTCAGCAAATAATGCCGCAATCCACAACCTCATTTTAAGCTTAATATTTTCATTAGTCGTCTCAGCAATCTTTCTGGCATTTATGAAGCCTATGCTCATTATGATGGGTGCAAGCAGTGTAATTAACTATGCAATGGACTATGGATTTATCATATTTGTTGGAACATTTGGACTTTTAATGCCCCCAATCGTAGGAGGAGCATTCAGAGCAGAGGGAGACATCAAAAGAGCAACAATACCAATAGCTCTGGCTGCAATAATCAACATGATTCTAGACCCAATATTCATCTATCTTTTAGGAATGGGAATAAAGGGAGCAGCATTGGCAACAGTACTGGGACCTCTTATAAGTTTACTTGTAATGCTTTACTGGATATTTGTCAAAAAGGACACATACCTTTCCTATAACCGTAAAGATTTCCACAATGACCTTGGAATGTATAAGGATATTTTAGTTGTAGGTATTCCGGCAAGCTTAGAACAGTTAGTGCTTTCAGTTTTAACAATATTTGTAAACTACATGCTTACAATAGTGTCAGGACCGGTATCAGTGGCCGTCTATACAGCCGGCTGGAGAATAATTAACATTGGAATGGTTCCGGCAATAGGGGTTGGAACTGCAGCAATTTCAGTTTCAGGAGTTGCATTCGGAGCAAAAAAATACGAAAACTTAAGAATAGTAGCAAGATATGCAGTTAAAGTAGCTCTGATAGCTTCAATAATCGTTTGCATAATATTATATGTCTTTTCAAATCAGATTGCACTTGCATTTTCATATTCCGAGTCCAGTTCACAACTGGCCCCATTAATTGCTAATTTCCTGCAGATAATGTGCTTATTCATATTATACGTTCCTTTTGGAGCAAGTGCGGGAAATGTGTTCCAGGGTGTTGGAAAAGGAACAATATCATTTTTCCTAACAGCATTCAGAGAATTCATACTTGTGTTAATTTTTGCATACCTTTTAGGATTTACATTCAATATGGGCGAATTCGGAATTTACTGCGGAATGCTTTTAGGCGGCGGAATCGGTTCTCTAATATGTTATGCATGTATTGAACTCTACATCAATAAATTAATAAAAAATCAGAAAAATGAAGTTTGATAGCTCATTCCAACATCTGCTTTCAGCTTTACCGTAAAAGACAATAATTAAAAATCTGCGAGGATTTAATATGAACAAAACAATAGAAGATTTAAAAACAAGAAGAAGCATACGTAAATTTAAAGACGAACAGATAACCGACGAAGAGTTAAAAATAATTCTAGAAACAGGAACATATGCCCCAACTGCAAGAGGCCTTCAATCTCCTAAAATTGTAGTTATTCAAAATCCTGAAACCATCAAGGAGTTTTCAGAATGGAACAGAAGTTATTTCCCAATGGAAATGCCTGAAGATATGGATCCGTTCTATGGTGCAAAAACACTGCTGATTGTTCTTGCAGACAGTGAAATTCCAACATATGTTGAAGACGGCTCAAGCGTTTTGACTGTTTTAGTTAATGCAGCTCATGCAATCGGTGTTGGCAGCTGCTGGATTCACAGAGCACGTGAGGAATTTGCATCCGAGAAAGGAAAAGGATTGCTGAAAGAATGTGGAATTCCTGAAAGTTATGAAGGAATCGGCCACGTTGTTTTAGGATATCCGGATATGGAAGCACCTGAACCATTACCAAGAAAAGAAGACTACATCCACTATGTGGATTAAATCTTTATTTTTTTTAATTTTTTGTGTTAATACAGTTGAATATTAATATATTTGCAGAAAAATTAGAATTTAAAAAAAGAAATAAAAAGATGAGTTATACTCATCTACATTTTTTGAGGTGCAGAGACACCTAAAATATCTAAAGCATTTTTTATAGTAGTTTTAGCCCTGTCAACTAAAATTAATCTTGTATCTTCTATTTCAGATCCGATTACTTGTTCTGATTTGTAGAACTTGTTGAATGAACCGGCTAAATCTTGACAGTACTGTGTGATATTGTGAACTCTTTTCTTGTTGGCACAATCCTCAACTACCTGTGGGAATTTAGCTATTTGTCTGATTAAATCCTGTTCTGCATCATTAGGAATCCAGTCATCAGCAACTTTCAGACTGGCAATGTCTTTACCTGATTTTTCAAGTAATTTGCATGCTCTTGCATGTGCATATTGAATTGAAGCACAGCCTCTCTCAAAGCTTAAAGCTTCATCCCATTTGAATGTCAAGTGTTTTTCAGGAGATAATTTTGCAATGAAGAATCTTATAGCACCCACACCAATTTCTTCAGCCATTGGTGCAATTTCTTCTTCAGACAAATCAGGATTTCTTGATTTGATTTCATCATGTGCCCTTAAAACTGCTTCATCTATCAATTCATCAACAGATACAAATTTTCCTTTTCTGGTTGACATTGAACCTTCAGGAAGTGTAATGAATTCATAAAAGATTACTTCAGGAGCTTCCTGTCTTAAGATTTCTTCAAAAATAATTTTGATTTGTTTTGCAGCCAATTTATGGTCTGAACCTAAAATATCAAGAACAGTATCGCCTAAAGTAGCTTTGTATTTATGATAAGCCAAATCACGAGTGGAATAAAGTGATGTTCCATTGGAACGGCGTAAAACAAACTCTTTTTCAATGTTAAAGTCAGTCAAATCAATGTATAATACATCATTTTCACGGGTGAAACCTTCTCTTTGGATGAAATGTACAAGTTCATCGACTTCACCGTTTCTGACAAACTGACCTTCCCAGACAAAGTCATCGTGCACAATATTCATTCTTAAAAGTGATTCTTTCATTCCTGAAATACATTTGGACACAACGTCTTCAAAGACTTTATTTAATTCTTCATCAGAACCTTCCTCATATTTTTGGATTAATTCATCCACTTTAGCATTCAATGTTTCATCTTCTTCAACGGCCTTATTTGCATCGAAGTAGAGTTTTCCGATTTTATGGTCAATCTTATCGCCTTCGTAGTCTTCAATTTTCAGGCCGCATTCAGTTATACCGCATACGATAATAGCAATCTGTCTTCCCATATCATTAACATAATATTGAGTTATGACATCTCTTCCTGCTAATCTTAATAGTCTTGTAAGTGAATCTCCAAAAATTGAGTTCCTGATGTGTCCTATGTGAAGAGGACCATTAGGATTTGCTGAAGTATGTTCCAATACAATTTTTTCATCATAAGCTGGAAGCTGACCATAATTTTCATCAACTTTTTCCAATAACAATTTAGAGAATTTTGAATAGTCAATGAAGAAATTTACATAAGGACCAAAGTTCTGGACTTTGGAGAAAATTTCAGGAACTTCTATTTTGTCAACTAAATCCTTTGCAACTTCCGGAGGAGAAGTTTTTAATTTTTTAGTTAAAGCAAAAGCTATGGTACTTGCCAAATCCCCCAATTCAGGGTTTGGTGGGAAATCTAATCTAAAATTCCTGTCAATTTCTTCATCATATTTATCTAATGCCTTGTTAATAGCGTCAATAGCTTGTTTTTCAATTTCAAAATACATTAACTCACCTTAATAATCATAAACCTCTTAACCATAGGGAAAGATAACCAACTTTTGGAATGACAATCAAATTATCTCCAAGTGTGACTACCTTCTCATTAATCTGATCTGCCTTTACATAATAGGGATCGGGAGCATTGTTATTGTCCCCCTTAATCATATACATCGTAGTTCCGTTGATATTTGTAATGTTTATTACCCTGTGAATAACAGGCTGGTTATACCATGCCGCATCATAAACAACCACATCACCTACTTTAACATCCTTAGGATCGAATTCATGAAGGCCTAGAAAATCCGCTTTTTGAACTAGAACAATATCTCCTCTGTAAAACGCAGGTTCCATACTGCCAGAAACTACTACATTCAAGTGCTGAGCGGCAATCAACACTATAATAAGAATAATTGCATAAGATGCTATTTCTTTAAAGTCTATATCCATTGTATTACCTTCTTGATTTTTTAAATGCCATCTCTAAAGCAATTTCAATTGCATCTGAGGTTTTCTGTAAATCCTCCATTGTATGAGCATTTGAAATAAAATTACATTCAAATTGAGATGGTGGAATGAATACACCTTCTTTTAACAATGCCTTGAAGTATCTCAGGAATTTCTTTCTGTCTGATTCCTGAGCATCAGCATAATTATATACAGGTGCAGGATTGAAATAAATTTGAAACATAGATGCAAGACCGACAGGTTGAATGTTGTATTCTTCATCTTCGATTATGGATTTGATATTTCCTCTCAGGTAATTACCTTTTCGCTCAAGCTCTTTGTAAAATGCATCATCGAGTTGTGTTAATGTGGAAATACCTGCCTGTACAGATACAGGATTACCTGAAAATGTACCTGCCTGATACACCGGACCTTGAGGTGCAATCAGTTCCATAATTTCCGCCTTACCACAAAAGGCACCCATCGGAAGCCCTCCTCCAACAATCTTACCGAGAGTTGTTAAATCGGGAGTGACACCATAATACTCCTGAGCCCCACCGCGTGATGCTCTAAAACCTGTGATTACTTCATCAAATATTAATACAATTCCATTTTCTTCAGTTATTTTTCTAATGAAATCTAAAAATCCAGGTTTTGGTTCAATACAACCAACATTGCCCATTACAACCTCCATGATTATACAAGCAATGTTTTCACCTTCTTTTTCAATTAACTCTGTTAAAGCTTCTTCATCATTGAACGGAACGGATAAAGTATTTTTTGTAGTGTCTTCAGGAATTCCGGGAGAGTCAGGAAGTGTAGCTGCTCCGGAACCGCCTTTCACAAGCACATAATCATGAGCTCCGTGATAAGCTCCTTCAAACTTGACAATTTTATCCCTGCCTGTAAAACCTCTTGCAAGCCTGATTGCACTCATGGTAGCTTCAGTTCCACTATTTGCAAATCTTACCATTTCAGCAGAAGGAATTCTGTCAACTACCTCTTTTGCAAGAGTTATTTCATTTTCAGTAGGAGTACCGTATGCAGTTCCAATAGTCAATTGATTGGAAACTTCTCTTACAACTTTAGGGTCTGCATGACCTAAAATTAAAGGACCATAAGCTAAACAGTGGTCAATATAAGTTTTTCCATCCACATCAGTGAGTTTAGATCCTCCAGCACTTTTAACGAAAAACGGATAAGGCTTAAAAGCACGGACTGGAGAATTTACTCCTCCCGGGAAATACTTTCTGGATTCATTAAACAATTCTTCGGAATACATTTTATCACTCTACAAATGTTGAATTAAGGAATTTACACAAGCTACAGCAATTGGTGTTCCGCCTTTTGGTCCCTCAACAATAATATTTGGAATATTTGAATTATGCAGTGCCTCTTTAGAATCAGCGGCTCCTACAAAACCAACAGGAACTCCTACAATAGCTTTAAGATTCATTTCACCTTTCTGGTATAAATCCATAGCTTCAAAAACAGCAGTCGGAGCATTACCTGAAACTACAATACCTTCAAAGTCATTCTGTGCAGCATATCTCATGGCAGCGGCAGCTCTTGTAATCTGATGCTCTTTAGCTATTTTAACAACTTCTTCGTTTTTGATATAACATTCAACTTCACCCTCATACCTTGTAATACCATATTTAACCATGTTAATATCAGTTAAAATAGTTTCTTTATTTTTAAGGGACGCCATAGCTGCATCTACAAAATCAGGACTCATTTTCACTAATTTTGCATATTCAGGATCTGCAGTTGAATGAACAATCCTTTCAACGATGTCTCTTTCTATAGGTTTCAAATCTTTGACATCATCACCAATAAGGCCACGGATAATCTCTCTACTTTTGTTGGCAATATCGAGACCTTGTTTAGTTGATGCACCCATGAACATTTTGTCTGTCATGATTTAATTTTTGAATTAAATATATGTTAAATATTTTGATATTTTGAAAGTAAATGTTAAAATTAATAGATAACTTCAAAAATTATTTTTCACTGGCAGACATTCCCGCAAGATAACCTGTTGAAAAAGCGATTTTTAAGTTATAGCCACCGGTAGGACCGTGCAAATCCAAAACTTCCCCTGCAAAATATAGGTTGGGGATTAATGTTGACTCCATTGTTTTTGGATTAATATTATCCAAATCAACACCGCCAATTGTAACTTTTGCCAAATCCTTATTGAAATCTGTTATTTCAAATGTAAACCTTTTTAAATTTTCAATCAGACGATTTTTACTTTTTTTGTTGACTCTTGACAGCTGCAGTTCACCATCCAAATTTATCTCGTTTAAAAAGAATTCAATGAAACTGTTTGTCAGAAACATCTTCAGATAATTTTTAAGCATTGTTTTTCCCTTAAGCTGAAAATCGCTGTTAAACTTTTCGTGCAAATCATCACGTGATAAATTCGGGCACAAATCAATAGCTATTTCAAAGTCTAGTTTTGGTTCGTTTTCTAATAAGTTATAAGTTAAAACTTCTGAAATTTCATTGCTTAAATTTATGATTGCCGGACCGGTCAGGCCAACATGAGAAAACAAAACATTGCCTTTCACTTTATGTTTCTTATAACTTACAACCACATCAAAAAGAGTAATTCCCGCAATGGATGAGAGATCTTTTTTAGTGATTAATGGAGCAAGACCATATTTTATATCGGTTACAGGCTGTGAGGTTAAAAAATAGTTGTCAGGACTGCAGCCGGTCTGAGGATAGGTAATTCCTCCAGTTGCGACAATAACCTTATCTGCCTTTATATTATCATTTATAATAAATCCCCTTTCGATACTTTTAACTTCTAAGTTATAACTTATAACAACACTATCAAGATAATCAGTTAAAATATTTAAGACATCTTTGGATTTTTCACTTTCGGGAAATATTCTGTTATCATCTTCTTCAATGAAATTCAATCCCTTATCTTCAAAAATTGAGAGTAACATTTCATTTGTAAATGTAAAAAAAGAGTGTTTTAAAAAGTTTTTTTGAGGATAAACATTCAATAGCTTTTTAATTGGTTTTTGGTTTGTAATATTGCATCTTCCACCTCCGCTCATAAGAAGCTTTCGTCCCAAAGAGGAGTTTTTCTCAAGCAATATCACATTTGAGGAATTTTGACTGGCAGCAATAGCCGCCATGATTCCTGCAGGACCTCCGCCAATAACAGCTATCTCATATTCATCCATAATAATCCAAAAAAGAAAGTATTAAGGGGTTAGTCTGTGTCTGTCTCTTGGGAAGAGTACACATTCACGGATGTTTTCAGCGCCGGTAAGTACCATGGTTAACCTGTCAGCACCTACACCCCAACCTGCATGAGGAGGCATACCGTATTCAAATGCTTTAAGATAGCTTCCAAATCCGTCCGGGTTTAATCCTCTTTCTTCGATTTGTTTTACAAGTAAATCGTGCTGGTGTACACGGGTAGCACCTGAAGACAATTCAAGGTTATTGTACATTAAATCGAAAGCGTGAGAGTATTTTTCGTCTCCTTCCTTAGGCATTACATAGAACGGTTTGATTTCAGATGGCCATTCAGTTAAGAAATAAAATCCGCCCATAGCATCTCCTAAAACTTTTTCAGCTTCACGGGATAAGTCTTCTCCCCATTCCATTTCAACATCACCGGCATTTACGATTTCTAAAGCTTCATCGTAAGTTACGTGTGGGAATCTTTTTTGCGGAACTTCAATTTCATGACCTAAGATTTCCAATTCATCGGCACAGTTATTGTTGATATCGGTAATTACATTAACGAGCATGTCATTTAAGATGTTCATTACATCTTCATCATCCATGAATGAAGCTTCAGCATCGATGGAAACAGCTTCATTTAAGTGTCTTAAGGTATCATGCTCTTCTGCTCTGAAAATTTGACCGATTTCAAATACTTTATCCATTCCACTAGCCATCATCATCTGTTTGTACAATTGTGGAGATTGGCCTAAAAATGCTTCTTTTTCAAAGTAGATAATCGGGAATAATTCTGTTCCTCCTTCAGTAGCGGATGCTACAAGTTTAGGAGTGTTAATTTCAAAAAATCCATTATCATAGAAGAAATCTCTTATGGTATGGAACATTTGACCTTTAATTTTGAAAATAGCTGAAACATTTTCTTTTCTGATATCCAAGAATCTTGAATCTAATCTTGTATCAATTCCAGCTTTAACTTTTTCAGTTGGATCCATTGGTAAAGGTTGGTTAGCTAAGTTTAGAACTTTAACTTCTTTTGGTAAAATTTCAACACCATTTGGAGCTTTAGGAGCTTCCTGAGCCATACCTTTAATTGCAACAACTGATTCTTTTCTTAATTCTCTTAATTCTTCCATAATTTTTTCGTCAACTTTTTTGCTTGGAGCAGTTATTTGAACTCTACCGGTCACATCACGGAGGATAACGAACATGATTCCACCGAAATCACGGATTTCATGTACCCAACCCATTACAGTAACATCACTGCCTGCAATTTCGGAATTGCATTGGTTAGCGTAGTTAGTTCTTCTCCAATCGTTTAATAAACCTTGCAAATTATTCACCTCTAGGTTTGTAAAAATTAATAATAATGATAAATTTTCATTATAATTTTAGTTTATTTTTAATGTTTAATAAATATATGTTAAAATATTGAAAATGTCTTTTAAAATCAAATATTAAGAAATAATTCTAGTAAAACTTATCAAAAAAAATCGTTTAAAAAAAAAATGTAAGGATTAAAAATCAAATCCTTATTTAATCTCTTAATCTTGTTTTAAATGAATTTGCATGTGCAAAAAAACCTTCATATTCCGCAATCGGTACAGAAGTTTTTGAAAGCTCCTTAAGACCCTCTTTAGTAAGTCTTTGAACTGTAGGCTTTTTAATAAATGCTTCAGTTGAAAGGCCGGAATACATTTTAGCACCGCCTCCTGTAGGCAAAACGTGGTTTGTTCCGGATCCGTAATCTCCTGCTGCAACAGGTGAGTATGCACCTAAAAAGATTGAACCGGCATTTTTAATGTGTGATAATGTTTCATCATCATCAGCTGTGGATATGATTAAATGTTCGGGAGCATATTCATTTGTAACATAAATTGCTTCCTCAAAAGTGTTAGTGACAATGATTTTTCCACTTTTTGATAATGATTCTTCTATAATTTCACGCCTTGGTGCAGTCTCGGTTAACTGCCTGACAAATTCATCTGTCTTAATAGCCAGGTCCTCATCATCAGTTACTAAAAAACATGAAGCATTAGGGTCATGTTCTGCCTGTGCTAATATGTCAGTTGCTAAAAATTCAGGGTTTGCAGTAGAATCCGCCAATATAAGCACTTCTGAAGGACCTGCAGGAAACTCAATATCTACTTGACCATATACTAATTTTTTTGCAGCTGTAACGAATATATTACCCGGACCGACAATTTTTTCTACACGAGGTATTGACTCGGTACCATATGCAAGACCTGCAATTGCCTGTGCTCCACCGACTTTATATATCTCATCTGCACCTGCAATATCTGCTGCAACCAAAATGGCATCTAAAATTTTTCCGTCCTTTTGTGGAGGTGTCACACAAACGACTTTTTTAACACCGGCAATTTTTGCTGGAATTACTGTCATCAATATTGATGAAGGGTAAGCCGCACGACCTCCAGGGATATAACATCCGGCAGAGTTAATTGGCCTTACAATTTGACCTGCAACAATACCTGGATTTACTTCCATTTCCCACTCAGATGGAATTTGCCTTTTATGAAATTTTTCAATATTATCTGCCGCTTGCTTTAAAGCCACAAGCAATTCATCATCCAAAGTTTCATAAGCCTCTTCAATTTCATCTTTGGATACTTTCAAATTTTCTATTGTAACACCATCAAACTTCTCAGTATATTCTCTAATAGCATTATCTTTATTTACTCTAACATTGTTTAAAATGTCAGAAACAATGTCTAATACCTTGTTTACATCTTCTTCTGATCTTTTGATAGTTTCAGTTAAATCAATCTCTGAATAATTAAGTATTTCCATTTAAACACTACCTTAATATAGCACCAGTATCTGCTGAGTGAACCAGTTTCTGATACAATGCCAACCATCCTGCAACATCACTTTCAGGGTGTTTGACATCTTTAAGTCTTGCTTCGATTTCTTCATCTGAAAGTTCAACATTAATTAATCTGTTGTTAATGTCAATCTCAATAATGTCCCCATCTTTTATTGCGGCAATCGGACCATCTTCTCTGGCTTCAGGAGATACATGTCCTATACAAGGCCCACGTGTTCCTCCGGAGAACCTTCCGTCAGTGATTAATCCGACATCCTTAATGTTCATTCCTGCAAGAGCAGAGGTTGGATTGAGCATTTCACGCATACCAGGTCCACCTTTAGGTCCTTCATATCTGATTACAACAATGTCTCCTTCATCGATTTCATGGTCAAATATTGCTTTTGTTACATCCTCTTCTGAATTATATACTTTAGCCGGACCTTTAAGATGCATTAAATGATCTGCAACTGCACCTTTTTTAACAACACTTCCGTTTGGAGCAAGATTACCTTTAAGAATTGCAATTCCACCATCTTCATGTACAGGATTATCCAATGTACGAATAACATCAGTGTTTTTGTTTTCAACATTTTCAAGATTTTCAGCAATAGTCTTTCCGGTAACAGTTAACTGATTTGTATCAATTTTGTCTCCTAATGTTTTAAGAACTGCCTGAATACCACCGGCCAAATGTAAATCCATCATTGAATCTTCACCTGCAGGAGATATCAATGCGATATGAGGTACTTTTCTTGATATTTCATCAAAGAGTTCCAAATCAACATCAACACCTTCAACTTCACTTGCCAAAGCAGGAATATGTAATGCTGTATTGGATGAACCTCCAAGTGCCATATCAACTGCTATTGCATTGTTGAAAGCTTCCTGAGTCATAATATCAGACGGTTTAATGTCATCTTCAACCAGTTTGATAATCTGTCTGCCTGACTCGAATGCAACCTGGTTGTTTTCTTCTGTTAAAGCATGAGTGGTTGCACAGGTCGGAAGTGATAATCCTAATGTTTCGGTAATACATGCCATTGTGTTTGCTGTAAATAATCCTGAACAGCTTCCGGCACCAGGACATGCACATTTTTCAAGTTCATTTACTTCTTCTTCAGTCATTTTTCCAGCAGAATATGCTCCAACTGCTTCAAATACAGTGATTAAATCTGCAGGTTTGCCCTTATAAGAACCTGATGCCATAGGTCCTCCAGTAACGACAATTGATGGTACATTAACTCTTGCTGCACCCATAATCATTCCAGGAACTACTTTATCACAGCTTGGAATCAATACCAGTCCGTCAAATGCATGTCCTTTGGTCATACTTTCAACTGTTGCTGCGATGATTTCCCTTGAAGGCAGGGAATATTTCATACCTTCATGGTTCATACTGATTCCGTCACAAACTGCCATTGTATCAAATTCAAATGGAATACCGCCGGCAGCGATGATTCCTTCTTTTACAAATTCAACAAGGGCTTTAAGGTGAATGTGACCAGGTACAATATCTGTATAACTGTTTGCTATACCAATAAACGGTTTTTTAAAGTCATCATCTTCAAGTCCGCATGCTCTTAAAAGAGATCTGTGGGGAGCTCTTTGAATTCCTTTTTTAATACTATCACTTTTCATTTAATCACACATATAATTTAATCATAAATATTTATTTAATTCATAACTTTTAAAATGTTTGAATTATATGAAAAGTTAGGATTTGAGTGTTGATATGTAGATTAAGTGGTGAAAGTTATGGAAATAACATGACAAGATGATAATTATGAAAAAGAAGTCCGCTTAAATAAATGATTTTAATGTCAACATGCAAAATTATCGAATGAAAATTGCATTAAATGAATGTTAATGAAAAAAATAAAAAGTATGGGAAAATTAATTTTCCCATTTCGTGTTTAATCTTTTCTTCTTAGACTTACGCCTGCAATTGCAAGTAACGCCAATAGAACCATTACGATTGGATTGCCTGTAGCATACATTTTAGGAGTTTCACTTACTGAAACTTTATTTTGCTCTTGAGGAGGCAATACTTCAACTTCAGCAGAGTCGTTGTTGTTTGAAAGGTCGCTGTCAAAGGTATCACTGATGACACTTGCTTCAACAATGACTTTGCCGCTTACCAACGCTCTGGTATTAAGTATGAGAGTAACCTCTTCTCCAGGAGCTAAATCCCCGATTGTCCAGATTCCAGTTTCAGGATCATAAGTACCTTTAGATACTTCTTCTCCTAAAAGTTCCAATCCTTTAGGCAACTTAATGGATGCACGAGTGTTTTCTGCAGTATCAGGACCATTGTTTACGACTATAACTTTGATGACAACTTTATCACCGACAATGACCTCTTCAACTTCAGGTTCAACAGTGATAACCAAATCAGCTTCAGGAGGAACAGTAGTTGAACTGTTGCAGTGATTGTTTGTATCGTTAGGGTCATATGTGTCTGAAGTTACATCTGCAAGATTGACGATTGTCCTGTTGGTGGTTGCAACCAAAGTGACAATGTTGATTTTTGCAGATTCTCCATTTGCAAGATCTCCAATAGTCCAGATTCCTGATTTAGAATTATAATTATTTAGGGAATCATCTGAGACATAAATTAAGCCAGAAGGCAATTTATCTGTTACTTTTGTGTTTACAGCAGTGTTTGGCCCTTTATTAGTAACAATGATTGTCCAAATGATTTTATCGTTTTTATGTGGGATTGTAGATGAAACGAATTTTATAATTTCTAAATCTGCTACTGGATCTGAAGTGATTGTACAGTTAACTGTGTCATTTTTGCCGTTAATGTCAATAATGGTTAAATTGTTAACCAAATCACCAGTACCATTTACAAAGACCTTCAAGGTTATTACTGCAATGGATTTTGCAGGAATATTATTTATTATCCAACTAATGTTTTGACCGTTTACATTTTCCACTACCAAGTCAGCACCTTCAATGCTTATGGTTCCGCTGAATATCAAACCAACAGGCAAATTATCAATAACTGTCAAGTTTTTAGTGTAATTGTTATTACCTGTATTGTTGACTGTCAAGTAATATTCTACGAACCTGTGGTTATAGGTTCTTGTAGTGTTTACTGACTTTTGAATTTCTGGAAGAGGAACAATCACAACAGGCTTATGATCCCTATTGTTAGTGTAGTTTATCTCTTTTTCACCACATCTTACTTCAACAGCATTATCGATATCTATTCCAACAGATTTAGCACGTAAGAACAATACTAAAGATACTTGAGTGCCGTTTTCCAAGTCACCAATAAACCAAACCTTACTGACAGGATCAAAAGTACCGCTGGATAGATTACAATCAACGAATTCAAATTCATCAGGAATGAAATCGCTTAATGAAACTTGGGTTGCATTGTTACTGTCAGGACTGTTGGATACAGTAATGTTGACAACTGCAATGTCATCGATGAAATACTCCTCTTTATCAGTAGTAATGTTTACTGAAATATCAACGATAGGAATTGGTTTTATTGTACAGTTGACTGTAGCATCAGTGCCATGAGGACCTACAATAGTTAAATTATTGGTTAAATCACCAACAGCATTAACTTTAACTTTAACAACGATAGTAGCACTACCTTTAGCAATATTAGTTAAAACCCAGGTAATCACTTGACCACTCAATCACATCATGATAATAAGGAGTATCATTATTAACAGTTTTAACAGGCTGTGGAAGAGGAACAATACCTACAGATTTAACTGCATCATTATTATTGTACTCCCACTCTTTCTCATCACATGAAGCATTAACTTCATTTACAATGTTATTTGCAGGAGTTACAGCACGGGAATTAATGACTAAAGTCACATTAGTTCCATTAGCCAATTCAGGAATACTCCAAACACCAGTTTCATCATCATAAGTACCACCAGTAACAGTACAGTTGATAAATTCAAACTCATCAGGAAGCAATTCACTCAACTTGATATTTGAAGCGTTAGTACCATTGCCTGCATTGGATACAATTACAGTCCAAACAGCAACATCATCAACGAAATACTCATCCTTATCACTAGTAATATTAACAGAAATATCCACTAAAGGAACAGGATAAACAGTCTCATTAACAGTCTTACTAGTACCATTAGGACCAACAACAGTTAAATTATTAGTCAAATCACCAACAGCATTAACTTTAACCTTAACAACGATAGCAGCACTACCTTTAGCAATATTAGTTAAAACCCAGGTAATCACTTGACCATTTTGATTTTCACACTCAATCACATCATGATAATAAGGAGTATCATTATTAACAGTTTTAACAGGCTGTGGAAGAGGAACAATACCTACAGATTTAACTGCATCATTATTATAGTAATCCCATTCTTTCTCATCACATGAAGCATTAACTTTGTTAGTAATATCATCAGCAGGAGTCTTAGCACGAGAATTAATGACTAAAGTCACATTAGTTCCATTAGCCAATTCAGGAATACTCCAAACACCAGTTTCATCATCATAAGTACCGCCAGTAACAGTACAGTTGATAAATTCAAACTCATCAGGAAGCAATTCACTCAACTTAATGTTAGAAGCGTTAGTACCGTTAGCAGCATTTGAAACAGTAATGGTCCAAACAGCAACATCATCAACGAAATACTCATCCTTATCACTAGTAATATTAACAGAAATATCAACTAAAGGAACAGGAGTAATAGTACAGTTAACCATATCAGTAGCACCACGAGGACCAACAACAGTTAAATTATTAGTCAAATCACCAACAGCATTAACCTTAACCCTAATAACAATAGTAGCATTAGACTTAGCAGAAATATTAGTAATAGCCCATTTAACAACTTGACCATCAACACTTTCCTTAATCAAATCAGCACCAACAATACTAAGAGTTCCATTAAACTCTAAACCAACAGGCAAGGAGTCAATAACATCAAACTCACTAATATACTTATTATTACCTAAATTCTCAACAGTCAAAGTATACTCAACAAACTCATGATAATAAGGAGTACTATTTGAAACAGTTTTCTCAGGCCTATGGAATGAAACAATGTCAACAATCTTTTTATCATCGTTGTTAGTGTAATTCCATTCTTTTTCAGCACAGGTTGCATTTACTTCATTAACAATATCATTTGCTGGGTCTTTAGCATGAGCATAAATCACTAAAGTAACATCAGTACCATTAGTCAAGTTTCCGATTGTCCAAACACCAGTAGTTTCATTATATGAAGTACCATCTGGAAGATCACAGTACATATATTCAAACTCATCTGGAATCAATTCGCTTAATTTAACATCAGAAGCATTTGTAGCGTTAGCAGCATTTGAAACAGTAATAGTCCAAACAGCAACATCATCAACAAAGTACTCATCCTTATCACTAGTAATATTAACAGAAATATCAACAATAGGCACAGCAGTAATAGTACAGTTTACAGTAGTGCTATTGCCTTTAGGTCCAACAACAGTTAAATTATTAGTTAAATCACCAACAGCATTAACTTTAACCAAAATAGTAATAGTAGCACTACCTTTAGTAATATTAGTTAACATCCAGGTAATTACTTGACCATTTTGATTTTCACTGACTTTAACAGCACCAATAACATTAACGGTTTTGATAAACTCTAAACCATCAGGCAAACTGTCAATAAGAGTTAAATTATCCATATAATTATCACTACCAACATTAACAACAGTTAAATTATATTCAATCTCTTCATGGTAATATGGGGTATCGTTGGATACATCTTTTACAGGTTTAGGAAGAGGAACTATATTAACTGGTTTAATTGCTTTATTGTTATCATAATTCCATTCATCTTCAGTACAATTAACTTCAGCAGTGCCAATAATATTATTTCCAGGAGTAACTGCAAGAGCTTCTACTGTAAATGTAATATTTGTACCATTGGCGATTACAGGAATAATCCATACATCATCGGTTACATCATAAGATTTACCGTTACTGTCAGTACAGTTAATCAATTTGAAGTTTTCAGGTGAGAACAGATCTTTTAAGTTAATATTAGTTGCATTTGTACCGTTAGCGGCATTTGAAACAGTAATAGTCCAAACAGCAACATCATCAACAAAGTACTCATCCTTATCACTGGTAATGTTAACAGAAATATCAACAATAGGCATAGGAGCAATAGTACAGTTGGCCATGTCAGTAGAGTTACGAGGACCTTTGACAGTTAAATTGTTAGTCAAATCACCAACAGCATTAACTTTAACCAAGATAACGATAGTTGCATTAGACTTAGCAGGAATATCAGTTAAAATCCAAGTAATTACTTGACCTTCACGAACTTCACTGATATTCTTAGCATTACTAATACTGAGAGTCTTAATAAACTCTAAACCATCAGGTAAACTGTCAATAACAGTGAAATTGCTAGTGTACATGTTATTTCCTAAATTCTCAAGTGTCAATGTATAATTCACATATTCATGATAATACGGAGTACTGTTGGAAACAGTCTTCTCAGGCCTGTGAAATGAAATAATATCAACAGTCTTTTTATCATCATTGTTATCGTAATCCCATTCTTTTTCATCACAGGACACATTAACTTTGTTAGTAATATCATTAGCAGGATTTTTAGCATGAGCGTAAATCACCAAAGTAACATTTGTACCATTAGCCAAGTCAGGAATACTCCAAACACCAGTAGTCTCATTATATACAGTACCATCAGGAGCATCACAGTACATATACTCAAACTCATCTGGAAGCAATTCGCTTAAGTTGATACTTGAAGCATTAGTACCGTTAGCAGCATTAGTTACAGTAATAGTCCAGACAGCAACATCATCAACAAAGTACTCATCCTTATCACTGGTAATGTTAACAGAAATATCAACAATAGGCACAGCAGTAATAGTACAGTTAACTACTTCTGTAGAGTTACGAGGACCAACAACAGTTAAATTATTAGTCAAATCACCAACAGCATTAACTTTAACCAAGATAACGATAGTAGCATTGGACTTAGCAGGAATATTGGTTAAAATCCAAGTAACATTCTGACCATTATGAACCTCACTAATATTCTTAGCACCTGAAATGCTGAGAGTCCTAATAAACTCTAAACCAGCAGGTAAACTGTCAATAACAGTGAAATTGCTGGCATACATATTATTACCTAAATTCTCAACAGTTAATGTATAGTTTACATATTCATGATAATACGGAGTACTGTTGGAAACAGTTTTAACAGGTTTATGGAACGCTACAATCTCAACAATTATATTATCCTTGTTGTTAGTGTAATTCCACTCTTTTTCATCACAGGTAACATTAACTTTATTTTCAATATCACTTGCAGGAACTTTAGCATGAGTATAAATCACTAAAGTAACATCAGTACCATTTGCCAATTCAGGAATGGTCCAAACTCCTGTTTCATTGTTATAAGCAACATCATCGGAAGAGTACATGAACTCAAATTCATCAGGAATCAATTCATTCAATTTAATATTTGTGGCATTAGTAGCATTAGCAGCATTTGAAACAGTTATAGTCCAAACAGCAACATCATCAACAAAGTACTCATCCTTATCACTAGTAATATTAACTGAAATATCAACAATAGGAATAGGATATACAGTACAATTGTCAGTATTGTTAATTCCATTAGGACCAGTAACAGTCACATTATTGGTTAAATTGCCAACATACTTAACTGCAGGATCTCTAGTCACATTATTAGTAATGAAAGTACTGTCGCTGATAATATTATCACCAAGACCAACAACTTTAACCCAAACAGTAATTGTAGCTTTAGATTTACCTGCAATATTTGTTATAAACCAGGTTACAGTCTGATTATTAACATTTACATATTTAGCAGCCTCATTAGCATCTTTAACTACATAACCAACAAATTTTAAACCATCAGGTAAAGTGTCAGTGACGTTCAAGACATCAGTATATTCAATAGCACCATCATTAACAATAGTCAAATTATACTTAATTACATCATTGTAATACGGAGTATTATTATTAACGGATTTTACAGGATATGGGAGATCATAAACATCAACTGTAATACCAGCTTTATTGTTTGTCATATTCCAGTCTGTTTCATTACATGTTGCTGAAACATTATGAGGAATATCATCTCCACTTTGTATAACATGAGAATTGATTACCAAAGTAACGTTAGTACCGTTTGCCAAGTTTCCGATTGTCCAAACACCGGTTGTTTCATTATATACTGTGCCGTCCGGTAAAGTGCAATTAATGAATTCGAAATAATCAGATGGGAATAAATCCTTCAAAGTAACATTAGTCGCATTGGTACCGTTTTCGGCATTGTGAACTGTGACTGTCCAAACAGCTATATCGTCAACAAAGTACTCATCCTTATCACTAGTAATGTTAACAGAAATATCAACAATAGGCATAGGAGCAATAGTACAGTTAACCATGTCAGTAGCACCACGAGGACCAATAACAGTTAAATTATTAGTCAAATCACCAACAGCATTAACCTTAACCAGAATAACGATAGTAGCATTGGACTTAGCAGGAATATTTGTTAAAATCCAAGTAACATTCTGACCATCATGTACCTCACTGATATTCTTAGCACCATTAATGCTGAGAGTCCTAATAAACTCTAAACCAGCAGGCAAAGTGTCAATAACAGTGAAATTACTGGTATATGTATAATTACCTAAATTCTCAACAGTCATTGTAAAATTCACATATTCATGATAATAAGGAGTACTGTTGGAAACAGTTTTAACAGGTTTATGGAATGCTACAATCTCAACAATCATATTATCCTTGTTGTTAGTGATATTCCACTCTGTTTCATCACAGGTGACATTAACATTAACTTCAATGTCATCTGCAGGAATCTTAGCGTGGGAATATATTTTCAAAGTAATATCAGTACCGTTAGCCAATTCAGGAATGCTCCAAACTCCAGTAGTTTCATTATATACAGTACCATCCGGAAGGTCACAGTACATATATTCAAACTCATCAGGAATCAATTCATTCAACTTAATATTTGAAGCATTTGTACCGTTAGCAGCATTGTGAACAGTTATTGTCCAAACAGCAACATCATCAACAAAGTATTCAACTTTGTCGCTGGTAATGTTAACTGATAAATCTACAATAGGCATAGGATTAATTGTACAGTTTACAGTTCTGCTACTGCCTTTAGGACCAACAACAGTCAAATTATTAGTTAAATTACCTAAACTGTTAACTTTAACCCTAACAACAATAGTAGCGTTATTAGTAGAAATATTAGTTAATTTCCAGATAATGACTTGACCATTTTTATCTTCACTAACTTTAACAGCACCAATAACATTTACTGTTTTGACAAACTCTAAACCAGCAGGTAAACTATCAATAACAGTTAAAACATCAGTATAATTATCCGCACCAGTATTAACAACAGTCAAATTATACTCAATCTCTTCATGATAATAAGGAGTATCATTATTAACAGTTTTTACCGGATAAGGAATAACGTCAACAAGTTTGTTTGCTTTATTGTTAGTGAAATTCCATTCAGTTTCATTACAGGACACAGATACAATATGAGGAATGTCATCTCCTTCATGTTTAGCAACGGAATTAATCACCAAAGTAACATTTGTGCCATTATTCAAGTTTCCAATAGTCCAAACACCAGTAGATTAGAAGCATTACCAGCATTTGAAACAGTTATTGTCCAGACAGCAATATCATCTATAAAGTACTCATCCTTGTCGCTTGTAATATTAACAGAAATATCTACAATAGGAACCGGATAAACAGTACAGTTAACTGTCTTAGCAGTACCATTAGGGCCAGTAACAGTCAAATTATTGGTTAAATTACCAACATACTTAACAGCAGGATTACTAGTCACATTATTAGAAATGAAAGTACTGTCCCTGATAATATTATCACCAAGTCCAACTACTTTAACCCAAACAGTAATAGTAGCATTAGACTTACGAGCAATATCTGTAATAAACCATGTAACAGTCTGATTATTAACATTCACAAACTGAGCATACTCAGTAGCACCATTAACTACATAACGAACAAATTTCAAACCATCAGGCAAAGTGTCAGTGACATTCAAAGCACCAGCATAATCTGTAGTGCCGATATTAACAATGGTTAAATTATACTCAATAATATCATTGTAATACGGAGTGTTATTGTTTACAGTTTTTACCGGATACGGAAGAATAACAACATCAACGGTAATATCAGCCTTATTGTTTGTGAAATTCCATTCAGTTTCATTACAGGATACTGAGACATTATGAAGTATGTCATCACCATCATTTATTGCAATGGATTTAATGACTAAAGTAACATTTGTGCCATTATTCAAGTTTCCAATAGTCCAAACACCAGTAGTTTCATTATATATGGTGCCTTCAGAAGCATTAAAATCAATAATGTCG